>CAMNGW010000197.1 GCA_946538615.1 uncultured Clostridia bacterium | reverse complement strand
CGTTCTTGTTGGCGTCGTTCCAGTCAAAGGAGGCCATATCCTGGGCCACCCATTCGATGGTCACAGTCTGGCTCTCGCCAGGGGCCAGAAGGTCCGTCTTGGCAAAGCCCACCAGGTTGGCAGATGCTTTTTCAATGCCGCCCACAGTGTAGGGAGGATTGGCGTATACCTGCACCACGTCCTTTCCTGCTGCCTTGCCGGTATTGGTCACCTTTACCTGCATGGACATCTTCTGCCAGGCATCTGCAATAGTTGTTTCTTCGCTGGGCACAAGCTCCCAGTCAAAGGTGGTGTAGCTCAGACCATAGCCGAAGGGGTACAGGACGTTCTCATAGGCTGCTTCCTTGTCGGCCTCCGCCGCGTCGTCGTACCTGGTCTCATAGTATTTGTAGCCCACATAGATGCCTTCACGGTACTCAACGGTGGCATACTGGGTCGCAGCGCCGTCAAAGTAATAGTAAGCATCCATCGGGTTGCCGTTCTCGTCATAGTTCTGGCCCTGCTGGCCGAAGTTGGTGAAAGTGGGGCCCTTGGTGAAATCCTTTTCCCAGACTTCTACTGTGTGGCCGGAGGGGTTCACTTCACCGCTGATCAGCTTGCCGATGGCCTCGATGGCATTGTTGCCTGTGCTGCCTACCCAGAAGATAGCGTCCACGCCGTATTCGGATGTGGCCTTGGGTTCGTTCAGTTCAGGGATCTGCAGGATGTTGGCCGCATTGATCAGCACAATGATGGGCGTATCGGTGTAGTACTGCTTGATATGCTTAATCAGTGCTTTCTCGTTGTCATCCAGCATCAGCTGATGGTCCTTGGGGTTGCTGTGGTCCGCGATGTTGCTCACGCCTTTATCGGAGCCTTCTGAACCGGTGCGGGAGAACACCACGACAGCAGCATCATGATAGCCGTTGTAGGTGGAGACCACGGCAGGGGTGTAATAGCTCAGGGGCAGCTCGTTGCCGGTCGTGCCCAGGGCCTGGTGCTTTTTATACAGGTCCGTGAGCTTGGTGTTCACGCGGAAGCCTGCATGCTCCATGGCCATGGTCAGGGTGCTTTCCTCAATCCCGTTTGCACCTGTCGAACCGCCGGCAGAACCCACGGTGGAAGCAACAAGGCTGACAGCATGCATGCCGAACAGGGAAACTTTGGCGTTCTTCTTCAGAGGAAGGACACCGTTTTCGTTTTTCAGCATCACGAAGCCTTCCGTCGCTTCTTCGATGGCCAGGTCCTTAGCGACCAGCTGTTCTTCTGCGAATGTGTTATAGTCCGTGTAGTACTTGCCGTTTGTTCCGGCAAAGCCGTAGCTGTTGCCTGCGGGCACGATCACTTCAGCCATGGCACTGCTCATCAGCAGGGCCAGTGCAGCCAGGACCGCGACCAGTTTCCTCATGGTTCGCATGGTTCAAGTCTCCTTTTCTTTTTTAGTCACTGTGCGTCCATAAACCGGACGGTCTGCCTGTCCCCGCTCCCGTATGCTCCGCTGCCGCGGAACCTTCCCTTTCCCGGCACACGGAAACGGTTCAAGCCTGTGTCCCGTTGATCTCTTCACAGTTCCATATCATTACCGCCATCTCTGGCGGAAATGCACAATCAGGACAGTTCAAACGACCAGAAATGCATGTAGCCCTGGCCCTGGTAGCGGAAGTACAGGGGGCATCTGGTCCTCTCCAGGTTCAGCACGCCTGAGAACACCTTTTCCGTCTCCCCGGGCCGGACAGGAATTTCCGTTTCCACCCTGGCAAAATCCGGGCTGTCAGACACCTGGACCACACCCAGCCCCTTGCCGGACACCTTGACGCGGACCACACAGGTGCCCTGGAGATTGAAATACTTGAAGCCCGCCACACTGCCGTCCCGCATATTGGCGATATACTGCACAGAGCCCGTGTCCCCGTCCCTGCCGCGCTGGGTAAAGTAAGGGTGCGCTTTTTTGTCAAACGGTTTGTCATAGCGGCACACGCCATCTTTGCTCCACAGGTTGCAGGCGATGCGGGCAGGATACGTACCCTTGCCTTCCAACGGCCCGCCGTTGAGTCCGCAGCTGGTCACCTCTGCCTGCCTGAAGCCGCCGTTGTCTGTGCGCTCCAGTCTTTCAGCACAGGCCTGCCGGGAGTAGGAATGCTGGTTGGTCTGCCGGTGATAGAAGATGTACCAGTTTCCGTTGAGCTCCACCATGCCGCCATGCGTGTTGCCCAGGTAATTCAGGGCCTTCCTTTCATCCGTGCGCCCGCCCATGTACATGTCCCCCTGGTCCACCAGCGTGCCGCCGTACCTGAACCCGCCGTCCGGACGGTCACTGACCGCATAGCACAGCTCATGGTTGTTGCAGGAGGAATAGACGAAGACATACTTCCCGTCGATTTTTCGGATCGAACTGGCTTCAAAGAACTCGTGGCCCTCAAACCCGCCCGCGGGACCATTGCCCTTCCGGGGGAACAGCAGCTTGGGATCGCGCCTGATGGTGACCATATCCTGCTCCAGTTCCATCATCACGCCGCCGCTGTTTTTCAAATTGTGGAAACCGCTGAGGATGGCAGGCACTTTGGTGGCAAACCCGGAATACAGGTACACCCGGCCGTCATCGTCCGTCAGCACGCCGGGATCAAAGGGAAATTCATCGCCCTTGCGCCGCCCGAACAGCGTGCCGTCGGCATAGTGCACATGACCGTAGTACGCATACTGACCGTCCGGTGTGTCACACACGGCCACGCCGATGGCGCCCAGAAAATCATATGCATAATACAGGTAGTACCGCCCATCCGGACCTTTCGTCACGTCCGGAGCGAACAGAAGGCGCAGCCCCAGCCTGTTCATGGGATCCTGGTTCTTGCGGAAGATGACACCCGAGCAGGTCCAGGCAGACAGATCGCTGAGAGGGGCGGACCAGCAGACATAGTCCTTCCAGCAGAACAGCGGCGCGTTGAATTTGTCGTGTGAACCATATACATACACGCGGTCCCCGAATACGTAGGGCTCCCCGTCCGGGATGTACTCCCAGGAGGGAAGGAAGGGGTTGAAAGCCTGCATGGTCCATACCTCCCATACTCGTTCCGGCTGTCCTTTCCGGTCCGTAAACTCCGTTTTTGGACATCTTTGATTCACCCGCAATATACAACCCCTCATTTTTTTCCACAAACATTTCAACTTTTCCGGTCGCTTCCGCCACTTTTCTGGTCAGAATCCGCTCTGATTGGACAAAAAAATCCCGCCTTACGGCGGGGGATGGCGTATCACTCATAGTTCCTTGGGATGGGTATAATGATGGACAGGGTGAAAATATCGTCCTGGGACGATATCTTCAGGAAGCCGTCGTACTTTTCCGTCAGCATGCGGATGCTGTGGGTGCCAAATCCGTGGTTCATCTGATCGGCTTTGCTTGTCGTGGGCAGCCCGTCCTCAAAATTCAGGGTGCCTGTAAAAAAGTTTTCACATGAGATGGTCAGGAAGTCTCCCCTGTTCTCCACGTTCAGGGTGATCATCCGCTGTTCCGGGTCCTGTACATGCTGCACGGCTTCAATAGCGTTGTCCAGTATGTTGCCGAACAGGGCATAGATATCACTGTCGGCCATAAAGTCCATGCGCCGGCCATCCGCCATACAGGTGATAGTGATGTTCAGACTGTTGCATGTGAGCATTTTGTTTGCCAGCACCACGTCCAGTGCAGCGTTCCGTGAATGCGGCGCTGTATCGAAAATGTCCACCAGCTTTCCGATTTTCTTCAGTTCGGTCCGGTACACATCATCTTCAGAGGAAGAGCGCATGGCAGCAATTTTATGCCGGATGTCGTGGCACTTCACACTGATCGCATCATGAATCTGCCTGTCCTGCTCATAGCGGCTCTTTTCAATGCGCAGCAGCTGGGAGACTTCCTCGGCACGCATGTTGGAATCTGTTTCCCGCAGATGGCTCATACTGACAATCACTGCCATCCCTGAAAACAGGATCATCATCACGCAGATCAGGACATTCAGCTCCGCTGTCGCGTTCCCGAGTTCAACCTTCAGCAGAAGATCTATGACCACGCAACCAATCATCACGCCAGAGGCCACAAACAGAAGGAACCGGTTGTTCATGTTGGAAAAATCGAACATGCTCTGTCTCTGTTTATACTGTCCGCAGAAACGGTTGTACCACCACAGCACAGTGGCCATCAGCGGGATAATCAGCTGCCGTGGGAACCCCGGTATCAGCCACAAGGGGATTTCGATGAGCCGTTCACAGATATTCTGAAGCGCATAGGAAACGGTTACCGCAAACAGCGCCTGGTGCCAGGTGGAATGGCACCAGAACAGTACGGACAGACCAGAGAGCAGGAACAGGCCAGAAAATACCATGATGGGTACAACCGGACCGGGCATTTTTCCTTGTGCATCATCAGGAGCAAAGTAAACCCTGCCCACAAACATCCATGCGGTAATCAGCACAAAAGAGAACACGACGCGCAGCACATAATGCTGCTTTTTGGGGATATATTGGGTCGTGATCATGCAGCCTACCAGCACAGCTGCCACATTGGCAAAGGAATCCCAGAGAAAGGTACCAAGCTGGATCAGGAAATCAGTCATGACAGTCACCTCACATACGGATGCCGGAGCTCTGCAGCGCTTCCAGAAAGCCTTTTCTGCGTCTCCGGCTCAATGAAAACTCCCGGTCGGGCAGGATTACGTTCTCCTTGTCCACGTTCTTTACGAACCGGAGATTCACAATGGTCTGATTATTCACCCGGAAGAAGTTTTCCGGAAGCGCGTCCTCCACTTCCTTGAGGGTACCGTAGGAGCGGATCACACCGTTCTGGGTCATAAACTGGATATGGTGGTCAAAGATCTCTATATACATCAGCTCACTCGGCCGCAGCTTTATGGTCTTTTCACTGCCCTGGATAATGATTTCCTTTTCTTCCACGCTGCACCGCCGAAGCAGCCGCGGCATTTTCAGCCGCAGGGAGGCATAGGTTATGGGCTTGATGATATAATCGACGGCATCCACCTCATAGCCCTCCACCGCGTATTGGGCCAGAGTGGTCAGGAACACCAGCAGAACGGTATGGTCCATTTTCCGCAGGTGCCGGGCGGCCTGCATCCCGTCCATCCCCGGCAGGCGGATATCCATGAAAATCATTTCATACTGGTGTCTGTACTGGTCCAGGAACGTCTCCGCACTCTCCCATACTGTACAGCTGATTTCAATCTGCTGATCCTGAGCATACTGCGAAAGCATTGTCTGGAAGCGTTTGGCATCATTATGCTGATCCTCCACAACTGCAATTCGATACATAGCTGTTCCCCTTACCTTCCCCACTTGCAGCAGAAACAAAGCCATTCCCAAATGATCCGGGCGTTTATACACAAACACTGACACAGAATAAGACAAGCACCAGCTGGCAGATTACCCGGTTTCTGCCTGCTGAAAGGTGCATCTTCCTGTACCGGCCCGCTGCCGGGCCATCGCGCACCGATACCTCTGTACTTGCCCTTCGGCTTTCTCAGGCAGTATGTATACCCGTTCCTTTAAACCTCATGAACATCAGCCATATCCTTTTTCTTTATCGGCTGAATCATACAGCAGACCGGATCCATCTTCATCCCCTGCAAAAAGCAGTCCGTCAAATGCGTCGCAAGCCACACGGGTATTGGAACTCTCAAAACAAACATGCTTCATCTGCCGGCAATCTGTGCCCGGCTTCTGATCTCCTCTGCTCTGCCCGGAACCCACAGATACATGATGTCAGCGCTACATATCAGCCCTCGTCAGACCGGAGGGAAGATACAATCAGTTGCAATGACTGCCAGCCGTACAGAAAGGAAAACGGAATCACTGCATTCACCTCTCCCGTGTTCCGCCACTGCCCGGAGCTGGCCATAACTGAAAAAAATGGGCTGAAGATCATCCAAACGCTGAAACACGGCTTTCCAGGGGTCCAGTCCATCTTTATGCAAGTATAGCATGATCAATACAAGTTATCTATATTTACATTACATATTTTCATCCTGCATGTATACTGCCTTGTTCATTTCACGGATATAGCCTGCACCTGTCCGTATCATTTCCCTCTTAATTCAATACCGATATCATTCATAAGAAGTTCCTTCCTGCCAGCAGAGAATGTCTTTCTGCAAGAAAAGGCATTCGGGGACTGCTCCTGAATGCCTCCATGATTTCATGTTCGTGATGATATTGTTTCAAAGCCTTACCATGGCTTTTTTCTGGAAAAATGCGGTACCATAGCAGAGAATCTGATCATAACCATAAAGCTCCTGTGAGTACTTCTCATCTTTGATCTGCTTTAACGCCACATCACAATCCTCAGCCATATCAGCCTCTTTCCCTGATTTTTTTGCTTCTATGATGACAGCTGTTCTGTTTTTTCTGTCCTTCAGAAGGATATCAGGTCTTCCATGGCCCTTCTCTTTATTGGATTCGGCTTCATATCCCCTTCCAACAAACACACCCGCAAGAAACGCGTGATAATAGTCCTTATGATAGTTATTATAGCTGATTGTGTCCCATAACAGCCCGGACAGTACGGTTCGCTCACTGACGCCTGACAATTGCGTCATCTCAGCAATTGTAATATACGCATTGGCAGTTATTGCGCTCATCAGCCTTCCCGCTGTCGTTCTCTTTGCCTGCTTATAGCTATTCAGAGAAGCAGAAGCGCCTACAGGTAGATTCTCTGTGCCATTCTCTGTGCCATTGTCACTGACAGCTGCTTCAGTATAGAATCCCTCCCGGATAAACTCAATACTTTTTTACGGAGTCCCCCGCTTTACGGAAGGGCCCCGTTATTTCTGTCTTCTGTACAGTCTCTTTCTTCGGCAGGAACTGAAGATCTGCGTTAACAAGGGACATGCAGCCTATCCCGGATGAAAGGCAGAGGAGGGACGGTACCCTGCTCACCAGGACCATGCACAAAT
>CAMNGW010000196.1 GCA_946538615.1 uncultured Clostridia bacterium | reverse complement strand
AATGATCCTTCATGATGTGGAGAACAAAGATAACGGTTTCGTGGCTTCTGATGACACAAAAGTCTTCATTGGACGCGAAGGTGAAACAAAAGGCGTGCTGCGTCCCACAGGGATTGCAGACTTTGACGGGGTAAGGCTGAATGTCGTCAGCGAAGGCGATTTCATTTCCTCTGGGACCCGTGTGAGAATTATTGAAGCTGAGGGCAGCCGGATCGTGGTACGTCCGGTCTGAAAAAAGCCTTCTCCCGGTTACCCCGACTTTTCTGAATGATGAATTGGAGGTATCTGTACATGGAAAGCATGGTCATGGTTATTATTATCATCGCAGTTGTCCTGTTTCTTCTCGCTATTCTTTTTCACTATATTCCCTTCGGTATGTGGATCCGGGCAATGGCTTCCGGTGTCCATGTCTCCATCTCTTCCCTGGTCGGCATGCGCATCCGCCACATCTCTCCCCAGCGCCTGGTTGATCCGCTCATTAAAGCCAACAAGGCAGGTCTCAACCTGAGCATCACCCAGCTTGAAACACATTTCCTGGCGGGCGGCAATGTGGACCGTGTCATCAATGCACTGATTGCTGCACAGCGCGCCAACATCCCCCTTGCCTTTGAAAAAGTCTGTGCCATCGACCTGGCCGGCCGTGATGTCTTCCAGGCCGTGCAGATGTCCGTTACCCCTAAAGTCATTGAGACGCCTGTCGTCGCCGCCATCGCAAAGGACGGCATTGAGCTGCGCGCCAAGGCCCGTGTAACGGTCCGCACCAACATCGAACGCCTTGTCGGCGGCGCCGGAGAAGAAACCATTATCGCCCGTGTCGGTGAAGGCATCGTCACAACCGTCGGTTCCTCGGAGACCCACAAAGAAGTCCTTGAAAATCCGGATCTGATCAGCCGTACCGTCCTTGCAAAGGGTCTTGATGCCGGGACAGCTTACGAAATCCTTTCTATTGATATTGCTGACGTTGATGTCGGACGCAACATCGGTGCCCAGCTGCAGATGGACCAGGCTGAGGCCGACCGCCGTATCGCCCAGGCCAAGGCAGAGGAACGCCGCGCCATGGCCGTTGCCCATGAACAGGAAATGAAAGCAGCTGTACAGGAAATGCGTGCAAAAGTTGTGGAGGCAGAGGCTGATGTGCCGCGTGCCATGGCGGAAGCCCTGCGCAGTGGTAAGCTTGGTGTCCTGGATTATTATCAGATGAAGAATGTCATGGCCGATACTGATATGCGCGAGTCCATCGCCAAAGCCAGTGCGCCCCAAACTGAAGCCCTCCCCAAAAAGTGAGGCGAGGTAAATGGATTTTTCTCCCGTTTTTGTCATCCTTTTTCTGATTTACATTATCAGTGCCATCAGCAGCCGTAATGCAAAAATGAAAAAGAACGCTGCAAAACGCACGCCTGAACGGAAACCCGTTCCGGTCAGAGAAGCTGTCGTCACAGCCCCCGCAGCCGCAGCTGTGCCCCATCAGCCGGAACCCGAAGCTGCGGAAAGGCTCCAGCCAACGGTACACGTCTCGGAGCACCATCATGAGAACATGTATGCTGGCAGTCTCGATTCGGACCTCAACGAAGGGAATGCCCCGTCCCTGACCAGCATGCCAAGCGCCTCTTCTCACGAGCTGTTCAAGGAAAAACCATCCCCTGATCCCGAGCCTGAGAAGAACCCGTTTGATTTCTCGCCCAATCCCGTTGTCAATGCCGTTATTGTCTCTGAAGTACTGAAACGGCCGGCACTGTGCCGGCGGTAATCCTGCATGGGGCTTCTGCCCCATGTTTTTTTGTGCCTTGCCCAATCAAAGGCAGCTTGCTATAATGCAGATGAATGGAGGAACTGAACATGGAAGCAATGCGGGTCGTCATCGCTGATGATGATGAATATATGCGTCTCATCATGCATAAAATGGTTGAGAAAGCCGGCGGGTTTGAAATCATCGGAGAGGCCGCGGACGGCAATGCCCTTATGGACCTTGTGGAGACCCTGCACCCTTCCGTCGTCTTTCTCGATGTGGAGATGCCCGGCAAAACAGGTGTTGAGTGCGGGCGCCTGATTCAGGACATGGACCCTTCGATCATCCTGATTTTCGCTACGGCACATGACCAGTATATGGGGGACGCTTTTGAGGTGTATGCTTTTGATTACCTCATCAAACCCTTCCGTGTCGACAGGGTCATGCAGACCCTTGAACGCATCAAAGAGAGACTTTCAAGGGATAACCTGCCCTCCCTTCCCCTGCTCTCACGTCCTCAGGCTTCCGCAAGCGGACGGATCATGCTGCGCCACCGCGACGGCGTCAGCTTTGTGGATATGAATGCCATCGTCCTTGTACAGCGCGAGGACCGCACAACCGTTCTGTATACCGAAGACGGAGGGCGCTACTCAACTTCTGAAACGCTTTCAGAGACGGAAGCGCGGCTTGACCCGCAGGTCTTTTTCCGCTGCCATAAGAGCTATATCATCAATCTCAACAAAATCACAGATATCACCCCTTACGGGAGATGGACAAATGTGGTCCATCTCTCAGGTACGAAACAGGATGCCCTCATTACCCATGAAAAGTATGAAGAACTTGAGCGCATGTTCTCTTAAAGGAATCAATCGGTCCACCGGACCCAGGAGGTTTTGATCCATGTTCCAGGATATTCAACGTTCTGCCCTGATTGAAGCGGCTTTCCGTGCCCTTCCCCGTGCCTATGCCCCCTATTCCGGATTCCATGTGGCAGCTGCGCTTCTTGGTGAATCCGGCACAGTCTATACAGGGGTAAATGTAGAAAACGCTTCATTCCCCGCCGGAACCTGTGCGGAGCGTTCCGCTCTCAATCACGCAGTCAGCGAGGGCGAAAAAAATTTCCGTGCCATCGCCATCATTGGTGGCAAGCACGGAAAGATTACAACCTATTGCGCGCCTTGCGGCGTATGCCGTCAGGCGCTCAGGGAGTTCTGCGATCCCAAGGAATTCCTGGTCATTCTCGCCAGGACCAGCGATGATTATATCGAAAAGACACTCGATGAACTGCTCCCCATGAGTTTCGGCCCGGATGATCTCGTATGATGAATGCCTTTCAGGCATTCATTTTTTGGTTTTCTTCTGTATCTCATGGACAATGCCAATCATGCCGTCCGCAATCAGAAGTGCCCCTGCCATGTCCGCATACCATGTCACGGAGTGCTCAGCGCTGAGCATAACAAAGATACCGACCAGTACATATAATATGCCCATCACAATATGCCGGATCCAGGCCACGGTGAACTTCGGGTGCCTTTTGAGTGCTGAAGCATGGTTGACAGCCTGAATCATGAAAAAAACGCCAAACAGAACAGAGGCCAGATTATAAAGTGTCTGTTCCTTAGTGAAGATGAAGTAGCCGACGGATACCAGAATGATGCTGATATTGATGCGCACCCTCTCGCTCTTCACATCCCATTTGTTGGCAAACAGGTGCCGTAGCGTCACAGCCACTTCAAAGAAAACAATGGTTTCAATCCCAACGGCAACAACCGTGCTCATCAGTCTCACAGGAATGAACTGAAAGAGGTACCCCAGACAGATCAGCATCAGATCAGCAGCCACAGAACTCGTCCTGGCCCACTTCACGAGAGGCATGTTCCAGATCATGTCTGTGTATTCCCCGAAAAGGACCGACATAGGAATCTTTGCGGCGGCATCTCTTGTCTCCTGACTTGTGTTCTTAAGCCCTGTAAGGACGCTGCCGATCTGTTCCCCTGTCAGTTCTTCCACGGTTCTGGCGCCGCCCGCTTCCACCATCTTGAATATATCGTCCATAAATGCCCTGCGCTCCTGTGTATTGACGCCGCCCAGCCAGGACGCTACAGTATCATTGATGATGGCAGCTGCGGGGTCCTCCTGTGCTGCTTCAAGCAGTCTGCCATGGTCCACACCCCAGGTTTCTATGTCATGCTGCATGATCCCATCCGCAGATGACTGCACAACAAAACTGACGGGGATATCAGGCTCAAAGAGCTTTCCGATCACACTGAATGACGGAATGATACGGCAGGTCCTTTCGCGGATCCTTGCTAGCCCTGAGATATCCATAACATCCGGACAGAGCCCGGGGGCATCATGTAAATACACGCGCCTGACCAGTTTCAGTTTGGCATCATCTATCTGAGAAAGAGCATACATGGCAAGGTTCCCGCCCTTGGAATGGCCTCCTATGTCATATACCATTCCTGGCTTGAGATGGCGCTGAAGATATCTCAGCGCCATCTTCTGTCCCCCGGTGAGTGTGAAGCTGGTCATAAAATCTTCTTTCCAGCCCACCAGGGTATTATCTGTTCCCCGGAACGCAATGTACCGGAGATTTTTTTTGACGTCAAAAAGCATACAGGAAAACTGGACACTCGATTCTTCAATCAATGAATCCATATAGCTGCTCACAGCCACATTTCCGAAGCGTCTTGATTCGGCCAGTGCGTTGTAAAGCGCTTTATGATGTTCATTTTCTTCTTTTTCTATCTGGATCCTGCACAGTTCCCTGATGGTCATTTTTCTGCCATCTGAAAAAACGCCCTTCAGGTCCATGTAAGAGAGGAAAGAGAAAACAACCGAGTCCACCGCAGTGATATCCTGCTGATCAAACGACACATCGCTGCGCCAGAGAATATAGTCCAGTATTGTATCCATCACATCACCCGAATGTAAAGCCTTCCCGGATCCCTGGCCACTTCTGGTCTTTGTCGGACAGATTCAGAGGTGTTCCATCTGCCAGCGCATAACCCTCCGCGCTCGCGCACCCCTGATAGGTCCCTGTAAGCTCCGGCCAGACAATCCCAATCTCCGGATCGTTCCAGGCAAGGCCGCCTTCATCATTCGGGTGCCAGAAGTCGGTCACTTTATAGCAGAACTCTGCCGTATCGCTGAGCACGAGAAAGCCGTGGGCAAAGCCTTCTGAGATATAGAACTGCTTATGGTTCTCTTCCGAAAGGACCAGTCCGAACCACTTGCCAAATGTCTTGCTGTCCTTGCGCAGGTCCACAGCCACATCGAAAACCGAGCCCCGGATGACACGCACCAGTTTGCCCTGCGGATAGGCCTTCTGATAATGCAGGCCCCTGAGGACACCTTTGGTGGACATGCTCTGGTTGTCCTGGACAAACACCATATCAAGACCTGCTTCAGCCATATCCCGCTGGTTATAGGTTTCCATAAAATAGCCGCGGCTGTCTCCATGTACAGTCGGTTCAATGACATACAAACCCTGAATGCCGCAAGTTTCCACATGAATCTGTCCCATACTTTTTCCTCCTCAGACAATCTGTCTCAACATCAGTTTTCTTCCGGAATCAGACGGATAATATCTTTTATTGGCATCAGCATACTGTCACATTCCCACGCACGGTGGTGCTCCAGTATTGTCTCAGCTGCTTTTTGCATAGCCGGAAAACCCGCCCGGGTAAGCTGGTTGGCATAGATCACCACATTGACACCGCGCGCTTTCCATTCATCCTCTGTGACCTGGTTAAACGAAGTCGGTACAACCACAAGCGGGGTGTTCCCGTCCTCCTCCCGGAAGAGCCGGACAAAGGTAAAAATCTCATCCGGATCCTTTTTGCGCGAATGGATCATGATGGCATCCGCACCGGCCCGGGTAAAAGCCCTCGCCCTCATGAGCGCATCATCCATGCCCCGCTCAAGGATCAGGCTCTCTATACGCGCACAGATCATGAAGTCTCTTGTTTTCTGTGCCCGCTTCCCTGCACGGATCTTCTCGCAGAAGTGTTCGATGGTATCCTGTGTCTGCATTACTTCTGTTCCAAACAGCGAATTTTTCTTAAGCCCTGTTTTGTCCTCGATAATCACCATCGAAACGCCCATGCGTTCAAGTGAGCGCACCGTGTAGACAAAATGCTCCGGCAGACCGCCTGTATCACCGTCAAAGATAATGGGCTTGGTGGTGACCTCCAGGATATCATCAATCGTGCGGAACCGGCTGGACATATCCACCAGTTCAATATCCGGCTTTCCCTTTGCGGTGGAATCACAAAGCGAAGAGATCCACATGGCATCAAACTGGTGTGCCCCTCCATTGGGTTCATGCACCACAGTGTTTTCCACAATCAGTCCTGTGATGCCGCTGTGGGCCTCCATTGCAGTGACCAGGCCTTTCATAGCAAGCAGTTTTCCCAGTCTTGCGCGTCTTGAGTCCGGAAGCGCAAGTTCACTGCGCGCCCTTCCTTCAAGCGCTGAGAAACGGGAGTCTGACGTGTACGGATATTCTGCCAGTGTACCGCCATAACTGGCTAATACTTCGCAGACCTCATCACGGATCGGGCGCTGGAAATCTTCTTTCCAGTTATCGCCATGTACGACAATATCGGGCTTCAGGCGAAGGAGGTTCTCCCGGTAGCTGAGTGTTTTCTGTTCCACCACCCGGCTGGCCACGTGCCTGAACATTTCCATGCGTTCCTCACATCTGAGCAGAGGGAACCGTTTATAGCTTGCCACAGCCTCGTCCGAAAGGATACCGACCGTGACCTCTCCCAGCAGTGCCGCTCTTGAGAGAAGCCTGAGGTGGGCCGCGTGAATCACATCTGAAGAAAAGCACATATAAACCTGTCTTTTCCGTAAAGTGTCCAGGGCAGCGCGCATCACGCTGAGGTCCTCAGGCGTGTCAATTTCTGAGCACAGTGCCTGTCTGACGTCCAGCGGCATGAGGTTCATCTGCTGTGCAACCGTATTCATGGCTGTCTCAGCGTAACAGGATCTTTTTCCTTCCCTGACAAAAGAAGCAATGGCATCCAGCCATATGCCCATATCCTCCCTTGTCAGATGATAAAGTGGCTGGGCAGCCACGGCTGAATCAAAGAACTCTATGCCTACCTTGCTGATTTTCCCGTTTTCAGTCACGGCTTTGAAGTCTTTTTCCGGAAGGGGCTGCGTACCTGATACCGTCATGCAGCT
>CAMNGW010000195.1 GCA_946538615.1 uncultured Clostridia bacterium | reverse complement strand
AGAAAACACATACGAGTTTGCAAAACAAATCTTCAAAGAAGATAAGGAAAAGTATATTCACTGGGCAGAAGATATCTGCAGAAGACTTGAAGATGGCAAATGGAAAGATGTTCTTGATGATCTTAAGCAGTACAAAGATATTCCGGCAAAGCAGGGTTCTGTGAACCTGTACACTTATATCAACAATAACAAGGATAACATTGACTATCCGACTTATAAAGCAATGGGATTCTTTGTTGGAAGCGGTGCTATTGAAAGCGGAAATAAGATCGTCCTGCAAAACCGGCTTAAGCTTCCCGGCATGCGTTGGAATGTTCCAACTGCTCAGTGTATGTTATCGATTAAAGCGAAAATCGAAAGCGGCAAATGGGATTCCATTGTCGTACCCCTTGTCTACAGACAGATGAATCAGAAAATTAACCCGGCATCATGATTGTTTTGTCACGATGCCGGGTTTTTCAGGCTTTTACCACACAAAAGTAGTTACACCCTTAGTGTCTTAAAACCTTACGTCAGACACCTGTTGCATCATTTGTCACAAAAAATCTGGGCTTGACAACAATTTCTGGTTTCGTTATACTACGAGGGCTGTATGTAACGGGGAATTCCCCGTTGGATGAAATCATGAGGAGTGTTGACTATGTTCCGTACCTACCAGCCAAAGAAGCGTCAGCGCAGCAAGGTGCACGGCTTCCGCGCCCGTATGTCAACAAAGAACGGCCGTCGCGTACTCGCTGCCCGTCGTCGCCGTGGCCGTAAGGTTCTGACCGTCTGATACATTTTACCGGTCAAACGTCTGGTTGATCCAGACATGGGTTCACTTGATGGACCCTCTGAATTGAAAAGGATGAGGCCCGCCCGCGGTGGTTACCGGTGGGCGGGCTTTCCTTGTACCTTATACTTTGGGTCATTCTAGCCTGGATTTTAAAGAAGGTTGATACCTTGGAGAAACGCTATCGGCTGAAAAAAAACGGTGCTTTTACATTTGTCTATAAGCGAGGGAAAAGTGCATCTGCACGTGATCTGGTGATGCTGTATGCTCGCGGGAAGAGCAGGGGCATCAAAGTCGGTTTTTCCGTCAGCAAGAAAGTAGGCAACGCTGTCACTCGTAATCTTGTCAAGCGTCGTCTGCGTGAATGTTTCCGGCCCCATCTGGGGGATGTGAAAAACGGCATGTACATTATTGTCGCCAGACCTTCAGCCGCTAAGGCCACCTTTCAGAGCCTGTACAAGCAGACTATGGACCTCCTTGGCAAACAGCATGTCCTTCGGGAAGGGGATATCCGCTGTGATCAGGGAACAGAGAAAGGGAATCGCGCCACATGAAAAGCGTTCTTCTTCGCGGTATCCGTTTCTACCGCCATCATCTGAGTCAGAAAAAAGGCCGTGCAACCTGCCGTTTCACTCCGACATGCTCCCAATATGCTGAGACTGCCATAGAACGATATGGCGCCGCCCTGGGCAGCTTTCTTGCTGTGAAACGCATTCTGCGCTGCAACCCTCTCTCGGAAGGTGGTTACGATCCGGTTCCTGATGATCCGCTAATCACCCTAAGGAGGGAATAACAGAGAATGAATGAATTCATGACTGGCATCCTTGCATGGCTCTATACCATCTTGGGGAACTATGGATGGGCAATGGTGGTTTTCACACTCCTCATCCGCCTGGTCCTCATGCCTTTTGATTATAAGAGCCGTGTCTCCATGCGCAAAATGTCAAAAGTCCAGCCCAAGATGGCCGCCATTCAAAAAAAGTATGCCAACGACCAGAACAAGATGAATCAGAAAATGCAGGAACTGTATAAGTCTGAAAACGTCAGTCCCCTTTCAGGCTGCCTTCCCATGCTCCTGAGTTATCCGATTCTCATCATTATGTTCTCCGCCATGCGTGCCTTTGCTAACCAGCAAGTGGTACGGCAGGTTGTGGAAATGCTCCAGAACCCGGATGTCCTGCCCGCCTATGACGGCTGGCTGTGGATCCGCAACCTCTGGATGCCGGATTCTCCTTTCGCACCGGCTCTTCCGGATCTGAACACGCTCCGTATGATCCCATCCGATATCTGGCTCAAGTTTATGACGCCGGAACTGCTCGCCAGCCTTCCCAGTGAGCTCTCCTCGCTTACCCTCGACAGCTTTACCGGGAACGCACTGACAGACACGATCACACAGATCAGCAACTATCTGCAGTCACTGCCGCTGTACCAGGAAGGCACAGCCATTCTTCCCGGCTGGACCTTTAATCTTCTTATTACGTCATTCTCTATCATGAAGGAATATAATGGGTTCTTCCTGCTTCCTATTCTGTCCGCGGCTTCCCAGTTCCTTATGACAAAGATGACACCACAGCAGCCCGCACCTGCTGCAGCAGACAGCAATCAGCCGAACACAGGCAAATTCATGACTTATTTCTTCCCGCTCTTCTCCCTGTGGATTTGCTCATCCTACAACGGCGCTTTCGCTCTCTACTGGGTAGTAAGCAACCTTATTGCAATTGTTCAGACCTATGCGATCAACCGCTATCTTGACAGCAAAGAAAAAACGACTGCTAACCTGGAGGCCAAAAAATAATATGAAAAGCATTGAAAAAAGTGCCCGCACACAGGAAGAAGCCATTCAGGCAGCACTTGAAGAGCTGAATGCTTCCATTACTGATGTCGAAGTCAAAGTGCTTGATGAAGGCAGCAAAGGACTTTTTGGTCTTTTCGGATCACGTCTTGCCCGTGTTCTTGTTACACTGAAAACTTCTGACATGGAAGAAGAACTTGATGCCATGGTTTCTGACACATCTGTATCCCAGCCTGTTGCGGAACCAAAGGTCGCAAAAAAGCCCGCCGCAGCTGCTGAACCCGCTGCAGCGCCAGCGCCTAAAGTACAGCCAGTTCAGGATGCAGACGAAGCAGAGGAAGAAGAGAGCCTTCCTGCAGCGAAACCCGCTGTTCGCAAACCCGAACCCGTGCGGCGCACAAGACAGCCCCAGAAAGAAAAGCCCAAAAGTGAGCCGCAGAATGTAAAAGAAACGCCCAAAGAGTCCATCCAGCTCCTGGAAAAGCCCGAGGTGACAATGATCGAAGATGATCAGGTTGATCCCCTCTCCCCTGCCGGCAAGGCAATGGCTTTCCTCGACGAACTTACAAAATTGATGGGGGTATCAGTCACCATCCATGTCGGTACAGACGCAGAGGGCAATGTGTACGGCAAAATTGAGGGTGATACGCTTGGTGTCCTGATCGGACGCCGCGGAGAGACGCTTGACGCTCTGCAGTACCTGACCTCACTTAAAGTTAACCGCAATCAGGAAACATATACCCGTGTTACCCTGGATACGGAAAACTACCGTGAACGCCGCGAAGATACCCTGATCCGCCTGGCCAACCGTATGGCAAACCGCGCTGTAAAGACCGGCCGCCGCGTTTCCCTGGAACCTATGAACCCCTATGAGCGCAGGATCATTCATTCTGCCCTGCAGAGTAACGATGCTGTTGACACTCATTCCGAAGGCGAGGAACCGAATCGTCACGTTGTTATTACCCTTAAACGGTAAATTCCGGCCAGGCTCTGCCTGGCCTTTTTTCTTATCATCCTGCCTCTTCTCTATCCCTTTTTTCAAAGCTGATTCGCCAAAAAAATCCTTGTCAGATGCCCCAAAAGATGCTATACTGTTCCTGTTAGCCGGAGTGGCGGAATGGCAGACGCGGCGGATTCAAAATCCGTTGGCAGCGATGTTGTGCGGGTTCAAGTCCCACCTCCGGCACATTGCTCACCCTTGGGTGAGCTTTTGTTATATGTATCTGGAGGATCAGAGATGGCCAAACTTGATTGGGGTGAGAACCTCAACCTGAAAATCAGTATGCTTCCGGAAAGCCCCGGCTGTTATCAGATGAAAGATAAAGATGGAACTATCATCTATGTCGGGAAAGCTGTTAACCTGAAAAACCGCGTCCGTTCCTACTTCAGAGATACCTACCACACGCCCAAAGTGGCCGCCATGATTTCCCACATTGCCGACTTCGAGATCCTTCTTTGTGAATCCAATCTTGAAGCGCTCTGTCTGGAATGTAACCTGATAAAAAAATATAAACCTTATTACAATATTCTCCTCAAGGATGACAAACATTATCCTTATATCCGCCTGGACCTGAAAGAAGAATTCCCTAAACTGCGCCTTGCACGGCGCATGGAACAGGACGGTGCCAGATATTACGGACCTTATATCGGCGCAAGTGCCGTCAAACAGGTTATTGACACAGTCAGGGACGTCTTCCCGATACGCTCCTGCAAATTGACATTTCCTCTGAAAAAGCCTGTAAGACCCTGCATCAATTACGACATGGGAAAATGTCTGGCACCCTGTGCCGGGAACTGTTCAAAAGAAACGTACCAGGAAATGATAGACGGAGTCTTATCCTTTCTGGGCGGGAACTATGATGATGTTCTCAAGCAGCTGGAAGCTTCCATGAACCATGCAGCAATGAAAATGGAATATGAGAAAGCTGCTGTTTTCCGGGACAAGATGAAAGATGTCAAAGGTCTTATGGAACGGCAGATTGCCATCCAGACAGATTTAAGCGAGCAGGACATTATTGGAATCGCACAGGATGGACTGGACGCTATGGTGCAGATCCTTTATGTCCGCGGCGGCAAGATGCTGGGCGGGGACCATTTTGCTCTCCCTCGCGAAGGCGGAGAAGCCCCGGAAGATGTCCTTTTTGATTTTATTACCCAGTATTATGAAGCCGGCACCATGGTTCCCCGCCATGTCCTCGTTCAGACGCTCCCGCAGGACAATATGCAGGCGCTGGAAGCCTGGCTCAGACAGCAGAAAGGCTCCGCAGTCGAGCTCCGTGTACCCAAACGCGGAGAAAAACACGAGCTTGTCCTGCTTGCCCAGAAAAACGCTAAAGACGCTCTCGAAAAACGCAATGCAAGATCTGCGGTACATGAAGAACGCACCACGGGTGCTGTAAAGAAACTTGCTCAGATCCTGGGACTTACACAATATCCAAGAAGAATTGAAGGGTATGATATCTCGAATACACAAGGCGTACTTTCCGTAGGTTCGATGGTTGTCTTTATCGACGGTGAACCCGCCAAGAAGGAGTACCGGAAGTTCCGGATCAAAACCGTTGAAGGTGCTAACGATTTTGCCTCTCTCAACGAAGTGCTGCACCGTCGTTTCACACACGGATTAGCAGAAAAAGCAGAACGGGAAGCTCAAGGTCTGAAAGCGCAGGGCGGAAAATTCTCAGACCTTCCCGACCTCATACTTATTGACGGCGGCCCGCAGCAGGTACGCTTTGCCAGAGAAGCTGTCCTGGCGCTGGGTGCGGATGTACCCATGTTTGGCCTGGCTGAACGTGAGGAGGAAATCTTTCTGCCCGATACAGATGAGCCCATTTGTCTTGACCACCACACGCCGGAACTTCAGCTGGTGCAGCGCATCCGTGATGAGGCGCACAGGAGCGCGATCACCCATCACCGCACGCTCCGAGGCAATGCTTTTACACACAGTCAGCTTGAAGAAATTCCTGGCGTAGGGCCTGAAAGGCGCAAAGCACTCCTGAAAGCATTCGGAAGCATTAAAGCGATCCGTGAGGCTTCCCTTGAGCAGCTGCTGGCAGTGAAAGGGATGAACCAGCCTGCTGCCGCAGCCGTCCTTTCATGGGCACAGCAAAATCCCTCCAGGCCAAAACCTGTCATACCGCCCCAAAGCACCGACCCTTCCTGACAGGCTCAGGCATTTTGAGCAATAAAAAAGACCTTGCGGTCTTTTTTATTGCTCTGCATTTAATACTGCCTGTTTCATAGCCTGATAGGTTTCTTCAGAAAGGTCATGCTCCATTTTACAGGCATCAGCTCTTGCTGTCTGTTCATTGACGCCCAGCATGACAAGGTATTTTGTCAAAGTTGTATGTCTGTCATAGATCCTGGATGCAATTGCATATCCTTTTTCAGTCAGGGAGATGAGATTGTCATCATCTACTGTGATGTACCCTTCTTCACGCAGATGTTTCATTGCGACAGAAACCGATGGTTTGGTTACATTCAGCCTTCCAGCTATATCCACGGCACGAGCATAGTGCTTTTCTTCTTTGAGCATAAGAATGGATTCGAGATAATCCTCTGCGGATTCACGAATGGTCAAAGCATTCACCTACCTTGTGCATAATCGTCATGCAGATTATAACACAATGTATATTTTTTTCAAACTTGATTTTTACTTATTTTTAACATAATAAACCCTTGAAATAGTTTGACATAACTAAGAATCTATTTTTTGAATTGCACTTTGCTAAATATGCTCAAAAAAAG
This sequence comes from uncultured Clostridia bacterium, assembly GCA_946538615.1. Taxonomy (GTDB): domain Bacteria; phylum Bacillota; class Clostridia; order Christensenellales; family Aristaeellaceae; genus UBA2943. The sequence continues at coordinate 690 of CAMNGW010000195.1, read as the reverse complement.
GAGAATTATCTTCATTTCGCAGGACACCGTCCTTGAAATGGAGGGGCGTGGGTTTAGCAATCATATAACGGAGAATTTCTTCCATTCTCACAGATTCTTTAAATGTCACAAGAGAAAAACTGACTCCATGTTTATGGGCCCGTCCGGTCCTTCCGATCCGATGCAGATAATACTCGTTTTCGGTAGGCAGATCATAATTGATGACGGCCTCCACATCGTCTACATCGATCCCTCTGGCAGCCACATCAGTAGCAACCAGAATAGGAAATTTTCCCCGTTTAAAGCCCTGCATCGTCTCGTTCCGTACGCTCTGCCGTATATCCCCATGAATGCATTTGGCGTCATAGCCCTCTTTAATCAGCTGGTTTGTGAGCCGGTCTGTCATGAACTTTGTGTCACAGAATATCATGATTCTCTGATAGACATCACTGTCGAGAAGGTAGAGAAGATCATCCATTTTTCTGGTGGGCTCTGTCTCAATGACATATTGCGTGATCTGGGGTCTGTCTTCTTTGGTGGCTTCAACCGTAATTTCAATAGGATCATGCTGGTACTTCCAGGCTATAGTAAGTACGTCTCTGTTTGTAGTGGCTGAAAACAGTACCAGCTGGCGGTCCGGAGGCGTCTTTTCGATGATCCTGGTGACATCTTTGACAAAACCCATATTCAGCATCTCGTCAGCTTCATCCA
>CAMNGW010000194.1 GCA_946538615.1 uncultured Clostridia bacterium | reverse complement strand
AGAATACCTGAAACTGGTCCGTGTAAGTGAAATGATCAGACTACTTGAGGAATAAACAGGGGGAATTCAAAATGCCATTCCGTATGCTGTCTGCTGTGCTGATCATAGCAATGATGTTTACTTTTCATGCATTTGCTGAAGAGGAAGAAGAAGAGATAGAGTTTACACTGGAAGATATTGTTGAGCTTGAAGAAGTCCCGGTATACGGAGATGTGGATTGGGATTTCCCAATCGATCTTGCGGATATGGATCCGCTTATGATCCGTCTTGTCAATAAATATGTTCTTTTGTCCAAGGAGGACAAGCCGGACCCCGTTATGACCATGGTGGCCCGGAAAGCAAATAAAGATGGCAGCAATGCCAATGGGGGCGTTAATAAAGCGTCGGGGTCCAAGATGCAGCTTCAGGAAACATGCGGGAAAGCCATGGTTGAAATGTTTGAAGCTGCGCTGAACGATGGAATCCGTTTATATCTGAAATCGGCGTACCGTTCCTATCAGACCCAGAACACAATGTATTACAACCGCCTTAAAAAGAACAACGGAAAAGATGACGGATGGGTGAGCAAACCGGGTGCAAGCGATCACCAGACGGGGCTTGGGGCTGACATTGTCTCACGGTCCTGGCGTGACAAAGCGATGAATGCCAAGTTTGCCCAGACAGACGAAGCAAAATGGCTCTATAATAATGCTGCCAGGTTTGGATTCATTCTGCGTTATCCGAGTGATAAGGAAGAAATAACCGAGATTAATTTTGAACCCTGGCATTACCGTTATGTCGGCGTTCCTGTTGCGGAATACATCATGGATAAAGGAATCAGCCTTGAAGAGTTCCATGAAGAACTGCAGGCAGCTATAGATGATTTTATCTCGCGGGGAGGAGACCCGGCTATAGTTGACCCATATATTCAGCGGTCCGCCCAGGAATAAGCGTACTCAGGTCCCGCAGGGATAATACAGAATGACAAAAGCAAATAAGCTGAGCATCAAAAAAGGAGTCTGCATGGCTCCTTTTTTGATGCTCAGAAAGGCAGTTCCAGTTTACCTCTCCAGAGCAGAAACAAAAACACATTTTCAGCGCAGGCAATAACAAGAGAAATAATGGAGAGGATCATGCCGGCTATCCCAAGGCCTTTTTTGCTTTTTTCATATTTGGCGTGCATTTTACCGATGGCAGATAATATAAGGCCAAGAACAGGTGTCAGACCAAAAAAAGGGACAAAAAGAGAAGCAAGTGATGTTACAAAACCAGCAAGGGCGAAATCATTCATAAAAGCACCTCCCAATATATCGTCGCCTTATCATACGCGAAGTTCAGACAAGCTGCAAGATGAAGATTGCCCGGACAATTCTTACGTGATATAATTCCTGCGTATTTTATGCGAAAGGATGATGCAAATTGTCGAAAGTACATAAGAATGATGTGGACCGCAAAAAAACAGCAACACGCGTTATTTGTCTGATTCTTGCAGGTGCATTGCTGCTATCCACGCTTGCGGCTGCAATATTCAGTCAGTTCTGATTAAGATATGAATAACAGACGAAAAAGATACAGACAGCGTGGTGTATCTGCCGGGACGGTAATCATGCTGTTTTTGACTCTCATTGTTTTTGGGACAGGCGGCCAGATATTGCACAAGCTGTCCGGAGATGCAAAAATTGATTTGCATTGGCAGGATTCCGCCCGGACAGTGGAACTGAACCGTGTATCACCAGCGCTGAACATGCAGGATATTCCACTTACGTATAAAGATGATTCAGCAGGACCGGTTCCGTCTGTACAGGTCAAGCCGATAAGTGCGGAACAGATACCGCAAAGCAGAGAGATCTGGCTGACTTTTGCGGGTACTGTTGCTGTAGAGACAGCTGTCAGGCAGTCGGCCTATTACAGTGAAAGCAAACAGTATGATTTTTCGGATATCTTTTCTCTTTTGTCATCTTCCGTTGCTTCAGATTATGCAATTGTTCCCATGGAAAATGTCATTTTACCCTCGGCACAGGTTTCTGATCTGGTTACACCTGAAAAAGTGATGGGTATGTTTACAGCAGGGAAGTTTGACGCTCTCGCACTTGGATTTCCCAAATGTTTCGACAAGGGGAGGGAAGGTGTGGAGTCGACTGTACTTGCGGCACAAAATGCAGATATAGATGTGATGGGGCTGTACCGTAACGAGGGAGAGGCTGCTGTTGCATCCCGCATATGCACAATTGGCAATATGAAGGTGGCTTTTCTGCATTATACGGAAGCGCTTACGGGTACGGGAAAGAAGTCAATCCGAAAGGCGGATATGGCCTATGCGGTGCCCCTGCTTGAACAGGCTGAACAGGATATTGGTGTGGCCCGTTCTCTGGGGGCAGAGGTGGTTGTGATTTCTGTCAACTGGGGATCTCAGGGCAAGACAGAAATCACAAAAACGCAAAAAAATACCGCTCAGCGGCTGGCAGCTGCCGGAGCTGATCTGATCATCGGAAACGGCCCCAGAAGAGTACAGCCTGTTGAAATACTTGAAGTGACAATGGAAAATGGAACAAAGCATAATGCGCTGTGTGCATATTCTCTGGGTTGCTTACTGTCGGCATCGACAAAAACGCAAGCGCTTCAGAGTGTGTTGCTTCATGTAAAAGTCGTCATAGAAAATGGAGAAGTCCACTTACAATATGATTATACGCCTGTATTTCTATGGAGATACCGTCAGGAAAACCTGATCCGCTTCAGGACGATCCGGGCAGATGGGGATGCCCCGGATGGTATGACGGATGATCAGAAAAAGAAAAGAGATGCAGCGCTTACTTCTCTTTCTAAGATCATGCAGGATGTACCACAGCATACAAAATGAACCGCTCTCAGAAGCGGTTCATTTTCAGAAAGAGGTGTCAGCAAGATGGAAAAATGTTTACTGAATATGGACTGGTTTTTTGATGATGGTGCAGAAAAACCGATGTATGAACTGAGATGTACACATCCGGACTATCCCCAGCTAAGAGTCAGTATAGCTTCGGATGCAGTAACGGAGCGTGCTGCACGTGCCCGTCTGATTGAGCTGGCGTTTGCGAAAGCAAAAGAACTCGGTATAGATGAAACCTGCCTACGATTTCATGTGTGATGCTGCTGCAATAAAAGAACGGAAAAGGTCGAGACTGCTGTCGTCAAAGGGATAAAGACGTTCAGGATGCCATTGGACACCAAGACAAAACGCGTGAGAAGGGAGATAGACGCTCTCAATTACGCCATCCTCGGAAATACCGCAAACTTGAAGGCCGGGGGCAACCTGCTTAATCGCCTGATGGTGCAGGGAATTGACGAGCAGATCATGTCTGCCCGTAATACGGGCAAGAAGGGTATGATCAATGACGCGGACGTGATGTGTTCCTATATAGTCTTCACATTTTTGACGATGGTCACAGAAAACACCGTTAAATTCCGTGGGCAGATCCTGATACAGGTTCCCGCCCAGAGCCACATTGAGAACTTGGATACCGCGGCAGACTGCAAGCACGGGTTTGTCAGTACGGCCCATTATGAGCTGCATAAGACGGATTTCCATAGCATCCCGCGCAAGGCAGACAGGACCGCAGCCTGTATGAACAGAATCACCGTAACGGGAAGGATCAATATCCGCACCGCCGCTGAAAAGTATGCCATCGCAGATGGAAAGATATTCCTGAAGAACTGAGATGTTATCAGTCAGATTCAGCATGAAAGGCATACCGCCCGATTCCTGGATGCCTTCTGCATAACCCCGATGAATAAAAAAATTCTTCTGATTATCTGCTATACAGGGAGTAATTCCGATGACTGGGCGCATATAAAGCCTCCTTGGGTATCAGTCAGCTTCTGAGTACGACATGGAACACAGAAATCCTGCCAGAAAAAGGGAAATCGAACATGAAACTGAAAATTGGAGAAATGCAGCACGGACCACGGAACCTGATCACTGATGTGGAAGGCGTACTGGTTGGACACAGTACGGTGGACCGTGGAGAGAACCATACAGGTGTAACTGTCATTATGCCGTGCAGGGAAAATCCCTATGTCAATAAACTTACTGCTGCTTCGTATGTCCTCAACGGCTTTGGGAAGACAGCGGGTCTGCTTCAGATCGATGAATTGGGCACACTTGAGACCCCCATTGCGCTTACCAATACTTTGAATGTTGGTCTTGTTTATGATGCCATGGTTGGCTATATGATCTCAAGATGTGAGGAAGATGGGATGTCCCTGCGCAGCGTAAATCCCGTGGTCTGCGAGTGCAACGATGGCGGCATCAACCGAATTACCAATCGGGCGGTGGGAGAAAAGGAAGTGCTGCAGGCCATACAGTGCGCAGATGAACAATTTGATCTTGGTGCTGTAGGAGCAGGACGGGGAACTGTCTGCTATGGCTTGAAAGGCGGAATAGGCTCTGCATCCAGATGCATGAACATAGACGGAAAACGCTATACGTTGGGCGTGCTGGTCCAGTCGAATTATGGTGCATCCAGAGATCTGAGAATCAAAAAAATACCGGAAGAGGCAGCAGAATCTGATTCGGGTTCCATTATATTGATTCTTGCCACGGACCTTCCACTTTCGAGCCGCCAGCTCAGGCGAGTGATAAAGCGTACAAGTGTAGGCATGGCAAGACTGGGATCATATATTGGCCATGGCAGCGGTGAGGTTATGGTTGGGTTCACGACATCCAGGCCCCAGAAAACTACGGAACATATCCTGACCCAGCAGATCTTGGAAGAAAGCCAGCTGAACCTTCCTTTCCGTGCAGCCGGGGAGGCAGCCGAGGAAGCCATCCTCCTTTCTATGCTGTGCGCTGGCCCGGACAGGACACTGGATGGAAAAACCATACACTCACTTACAGAATATCTGAAAAGTGATGAACAAGGGATCTGAAATACTTTGTGAGACGCGCTGTACAGATCGCCTGTAAGATGCGGATCCGAGCATAATGACTGCTGTGTACTTTTCTGGATGGTGAGATGCAGAGTGTGTGTTCAGGGACAGAAACAGTCACAGAACAAAGAAAGACAGAGAAGAAAACTCTCTGTCTTTCTTTGTTCAGCTCAGAAGCATACGGTCATTATCAAGTGCGGTACCGGATGTGTGTTCAAACATCTGAAGCAGATCCTCTACGCGCAAAGAAGCTTTTGCTTCCCTGTCCACATCAACAATAACCTTTCCTTCGTGCATCATGATGATTCTGTTGCCATACTGAAGGGCATCTTTCATATTATGGGTCACCATCAGAGCAGTGAGATGGTGTTCTGAGATAAGAGAACGTGTGAGATGCAGGACTTTAGTGGCTGTTTTAGGATCAAGGGCTGCAGTGTGTTCATCAAGCAGCAGAAGCTTGGGTTTTTTCAGCGTAGCCATAAGCAGTGTGAGTGCCTGCCGCTGACCGCCCGAGAGAAGACCTACACGTGCATGCATCCGTTCCTCCAGACCTAAGCCGAGCCGGGCCAGTTCATCCTTGTAAAGCTTTCTTTCCTGGGAAGTGATCCCCCATCTGAAAGGACTGCGGTGCTGTCCGCGACGATAGGCGAGGGCCAGGTTTTCCTCAATGGTCATTGCTGCAGCCGTACCGGTCATAGGATCCTGGAAGACACGTCCGAGATATTTGGCACGCTTGTATTCAGGAAGGGCTGTCACATCGTGTCCGTCGATAATGACGGACCCGGAGTCAATAGGAAAGACACCGGATACAGCGTTAAGCATGGTGGATTTGCCAGCTCCATTTCCCCCGATAATCGTGACAAAATCCCCTTCGTTAAGATGAAGATCAGCATCCCGGAGCGCGACTTTTTCGGTGATTGTACCTGGATTGAATGTTTTAGCGATGTGATTGATATCGAGCATGTCATGCACCCCGCTTTCCGGGCTTTGGTTTGCTGGCTAAACCTTTCCAATAGGGGACGGCAAGGAAAACAGCGACAACTAAAGCAGTGAGCATTTTCAGATCATTGGTATTCAATCCCAGCCAAAGAACAACCTGCATGACCAGATAATAAATGACAGCGCCCAAAGAGACACAGATCATTTTCCCCCAGAAAGAACGGAATATTTTCCCGAACACAACTTCACCAATAATGACGGCTGCAAGGCCAATGACTATGGCACCTCTTGCCATCTGCACATCAGCGAATCCCTGGTACTGGGTCAGAAGCGCGCCGGAGAAAGCGACAATTCCATTGGAGAGCATAAGTCCAATGACAGTGCCAAAGCGGGTATTGATCCCCTGGGCCCTTGCCATGGCCTGGTTGGCGCCGGTTGCACGTAACGCACAACCGTATTCCGTACCAAAGAAAAGATGCAAAACGACAATCAGAACAGCGGTGATCAGAATGAGAAGCCAGATAGGATTGTCAAGGGATAGCGCGCGGACGTTCCGTGATGAAATGAGCACCGAATATTTTGACACGTTGACTGCGGTATTGGCTTTTCCACCCATGATACGCAGATTGATGGAATAGAGGGCTAACTGCGTAAGAATACCTGAGAGGATTGCAGGAATGCCCATGGCAGTATGAAACAGACCCGTGATGAGACCGGCAAGGAGACCAACAAGAAAAGCGACGGTAACAGCGAGCCAGGGGTCTGTACCGCTTGTGATCATCATTGCGGCTACTGCGCCTCCGGTTGCCATGGACCCGTCAACAGTCAAATCTGCCACATCCAGTATGCGATAGGTAATGTATACGCCAATGGCCATGATTCCCCATACGAGGCCCTGTGAAACTGCACCAGGGAAGGCGTTTAACAGTTTTATAAAATCCAAGCGAATCCTCCTTCAGGGACAGAATGCAATGGAGCCATAAGAAGAAATCCTTATGGCTCCTGAGTCGTGCATTAAACAGGTTTACTGAATAGCCACATAATCAGAAGGCACTGTAATGCCAAGCGTTTCACACATTTCAGCATTGTATTCCTTCACTGCCTGAGGAGCGGTTTGTACAGGCATGGAAGCTACATCAGCACCATTGACGAGAACTTCATAAGCCATCAGACCGGTAGCATAGCCAAGATCATAATAGGAAAT
>CAMNGW010000193.1 GCA_946538615.1 uncultured Clostridia bacterium | reverse complement strand
CCTGCCCAGACTGTCAAGCATGGTTTTCCTCCCTGTAGACAAACAATCCGCTTTTGCCCCCGCTTTTCCGTTCAAGGTGAATACCGGTAATCTCCATGTGCTTGTCAATGGCCTTGCACATATCGTAGATGGTGAGGAGCGCTGTGGACACGCCGGTCAGTGCCTCCATCTCCACGCCGGTCTGTCCCGCTGTTTTGACAGTGCAGGTGCAGATCACGCGCAGATGATCCTCGTCAGCAGTGAAGTCAATATTGACTTTGCCAATGGGCAGAGGATGGCACAAAGGAATGAGGTCACTTGTTTTTTTCACACCCATGATGCCCGCGATCCTTGCCACGCCAAGGACATCACCTTTTTTAGCTGTACCCTGGAGAATCTGTGACATGGTTTCTGCGGTTACGTGGATCTCACCCCGGGCAACCGCTTCCCGCAGGGTCTCCGGCTTTTCTGTCACGTCCACCATGATGGCGGCTCCTGTTTTGTCAAAATGTGTCAGTTCCATGTTTTCCTTAAGCTCCTTTGCCGAAACCGCAATTGGGGAAAGTGCACACCGGGCAGGAAAGACAGAGTCCGCCTTCCCCAAGGCGGGCAAGATCGGCAGCGGTCACAGGATCATTGGCCATAAGACGGGGGAGAATCAGATCGAAAACAGTACGCTTTGCATACATCACGCACCCGGGGAGCCCCAGAACGGGAATGCGTTTTTCTCCATAGTAGGACAAAAGGAACATGGCACCGGGAAGCACAGGAGAACCATAGGAGACAATGTCGGCCCCTGTGTTGCGGATGGCGAGGGGGGTCCTGTCGTCCGGGTCGACGCTCATGCCGCCCGTGCACACGACCATTTCAGCACCTTCGCCCAGCAGTTTCATTATACTTGCCGTGATCCGCTCCGGATTATCATCACAGGTCTCGTGTCCCATGATGTCACAGCCGAAAGATCTGATTTTTTCAATAATGACGGGCGTGAATTTGTCTTCAATGCGGCCATAGAAGACTTCGTTGCCCGTGGTCACAATGCCGGTACGGTGGGGCACAAAGGGAAGGAGCTGGAAGATCGGCCCGCCCTCTGTCACAGCTTTGGCCCTTTCCATCTTGGACTTGTCAATCACAAGAGGAATGACACGGGTCCCTGCAACCTTTTCACCGGCGCGCACAGGGAAATTGCCGTGCCGGCTCGCTATCATCATTTCACCGACTGAATTAAGGGCATACAGTTTTTCTCTGTCAATTTTCAAAAGGCCGTCATAATCTGCGATCAGTTCAATTTTGCCTTCTTTGATGGGGGAAGGATGGAACCCTTTACCGGCAGCGATTTCATAAAGAATCAGGGCTGCATCATTTTCGTGCAGCGTATTCTCATTGTTTTCCCAGATATAGATATGGTCTTTTCCGACAGAAAGCAGCACAGGAATGTCTTCCTCGCGGATCACGTGCCCTTTGCGGAAGACAGCATCCTTTGTGACTCCGGGGATGATCTGCGTGACATCATGACAGAGGACCTGACCTACAGCCTCTGTGGTTTTCATGTATTTCAAATGGATCACTGCTTTCAAAATAATAGGATTTACGCGCTGTATTGTAACATCTAACCAGGCTGAAAGCAAGAAAAAACAAGGAAAGAAAGGCGCCGAAAGGGGAAGTCAGGAGGATTGGTTTGTCTTGACTAACAATTTTTACAGAAGATATAATTGCTGCAAGAAGAACGAGGAGTTGATCTCTTCGGTTCAGAGACTCCAAGCTGCATGCGCCCACGCTGGTGCTGGCAGCCATTGGGTGGCGCGGGCAACTGCGTCGCCTGCCGTTTTGCGAAGGAGTGTCAGGACACGAAATCGTCTTTGCTTTTTTGTGTACCTGCAAAGCTCCTTCTTTTTCTGTATTTTCCAAAGATTTGGAGGCAAGATTATGGCTGACAAAACAAAGTTCCTCGACAAGGACTATACCCGCCGTCAGTTCCTGAAGCTCTCAGGGAAAAGTCTGGTAGGTTTGACCTTGTCCGCTACGCTGCTCAACACGCTTGGTGTCACTGAGGAAGCTGTCGCAGAGGGCAATGTCCGTGTGTGGGCTTTCCCAAATGGCCTTCTGGTTGTTAATGCCGCCCGCTGTGTGGGATGCCAGCGCTGCGAAATCAACTGCACACTGACAAACGATGGCTGCTGTTCCAGCTACATCTCCCGTGTCAAAGTGACCCGCAACCTGTATTCCTCCCGTAACGGCAGCGGTCTGTACACAGAAGACAACTGGACCTATTTCCCGGATACCTGCCGTCAGTGCGAAGATCCTGCATGTGGCAATGCCTGCCCCATGGGTGCGATTTACTCCGGAGAGGACGGCATCCGCCGCGTGGATACCGATAAGTGTGTGGGCTGCGGAGCCTGCCATGAAGCATGTCCGTGGCATATGCCGACAGTCAATCCTGTGACGCGCAAATCCTCAAAGTGCATCATGTGCGGTGCTTGTGTGGAAGGCTGCCCCTCTGGCGCACTGTCCATCGTCCCGTGGGACAAGATCGTATCCGCCAGCCAGGCGATTTAAGTTAGGAGGTAGCAAACATGTCTGTAAAGAATGGTATTAACGGATGGGCCGGTTCAATTCTGCGCGTTAACCTGACCACCGGTGAGATCACCACAGAAGATACCCTGCCCAAGTATAAGCCGTTCATCGGTGGCATGGGCCTGGGCTACAAGGTGATTTGGGATGAAGTACCGCTCAATGCCGATCCTCTCGGACCGGAAGCCAAAGCGGTTTTCGCTGTCGGTCCTCTGACTGCCTCCGGTGTCCCCTGCTCGGGCAGAACGAACATTTCATTCCTTTCCTGCTGGTCCAAGGGCTATTCCATTGTTGATGGCCATATGGGCGGCCACTTTGCCCACGCCCTGAAGTATGCCGGCTATGATGCCGTGATTATTGAAGGACAGAGCGAAACGCCTGTTTATCTGAAGATTGATGACGAGAAAGTCACCATCGAAGATGCTACTGATCTGTGGGGCAAGGGAACCTTTGAAGTCAATGCGACCATCGCCAAGGCCTGCGGTCCGGAATTCGACGTGTGCTCCATCGGCGCTGCCGGTGAGAATCTCGTTCCCATGAGCTGTATCGTGACCAGCTTTGGCAACAGCGGCGGCGGCGGTGTCGGTGCCGTACTCGGATCCAAGAAGGTCAAGGCCATCGCGTGCCGCGGCACAGGCGCTGTGAAAATTGCAAGACCTATGGAAGTCCGTCTCCTGTCCAACTACATGATCAAAGATCTGGTTGGCGGCAACAACAACCATACTGTACCTACCATTCCTCAGTCCTGGTCAGAGTACTCTGCCACGTCTTCCAACCGCTGGCAGGGCGGCCCTGGCGTCACCTGGGACAAGGCGAAGGGTGGCCCCATCGACATGGGCGAGCAGCCGAGCGGACAGATCAACGTGGCTGCTCTGCGCTGCAACAAGGGCGTGTTCGACTTTGGCAAAATTGCCCAGAAGTACACCGTCAAGCAGGGCGGCTGCTCTTCCTGCCCTGTGCGCTGCTATACCGAATATGAGATGGACCCGCTTGCCGACTATGATCTGCCGGTGAATGTTTCCAACACCTGCATGCCGATCATCAAGATGCTTGAATGGTATCCGCCGCACAAGGATGAAAATGGCGAGTCCGTAAAGAGCACCCATGATTTTGTTGACGAAGGCGATGCCAAGATGATCCTTGGCGGCGCAGGTGCACGTGCTGCCGACGAGTACGGCGTGTGGTGCAACTATGGCAACCTCTATGAAGATTTCTATATGGCCTATACCACCGGCGTTCTCAAGGACGTGATCGACCGTGAGAACCCTGGCGAGTGGGACACCATTCCGTGGAAGCTTATGGAAACTGGCGATCCCCGCTGGATGTGGTGGGTCTATGAGGCAATTGCCACCAAGAAAGGCATCTTCTCCGATCTCGGCTTGGGTACCTACAGGCTCTATGAGAAGTGGGGCATGGATGACCCGGCAAAGAACGTTGCGGGCGTGTCTTTCTATGATTTTGTCAATCCCAAGAACTTCAATATCGGCCACAACGGCTATCCGCGCCACCATGGTCCGGAGAACTGCTGGCAGACCGGTACCATCTACAGCCTTCTTTATAACAGAGACTGCATGATCCACCATGTGATCAATGTTGTCTCTTCCGGTTCTCCCTTCGATGCGATCCAGAAGCCTGTTATGGAACACTGGTTCGGTGAGGGCTGCATTGATAAGCAGAAGGCTTACACACCCATTAATGAGAACAAAATCAAGCTCACGCGCTGGGCTTTCAATGGCAAGCAGTGGCACGATTCCGCTACGCTCTGCAACTGGATGTACCCGATGACCATCGCTACCTCCAAGAAGCGCGACTATATCGGCGACCTGGACCTGGATGCAAAATACATGAGTGCTGTGACGGGCGACAACTATACCCGTGAAGACATCGAGTTTGATACGGAGCGCATATCCAACCTGCTGCGTGCTATGACAGCGATTTCCTTCAAGCTGAATCTTGGCAGCACGAACCTGCGTGAGGACCATGATCAGCCCAGTGACTGGGTATTTGACAAGGAACCTGATTTCAAGCCTTTTGAAGAGGGTACTGTCAAGCTTGACCGCGAGGATTACAAGAAGGCACAGGATATGTTCTATGAGATCATGGGCTGGGATGTCACCACTGGTATTCCTACCCGTGCCACGCTTGAAAAGTATGATCTCGGCGATGTGGCCGATAAACTTGAAGAGCTTGGCCTGATCTGAGCTGGACTGTGAGGGAGCCTGCGGGCTCCCTCTTTTTATTCAGAGGAGTTTTGTATGCTTTTTGGAAGAAGAAAACCGGGTTTTGCCAAAGAAGTTGAGCTGAAGCCCGAAGATATCACGGATGAGTTTTCTGACCGCAATGACCCTGCCATGCAGCGTGACAGCAATCCCAAGGCTGAGAAGGCTGAAATGGCGGCAAGTGCAGAGGCTGTGATGAAGGGAGAGGTGCCTGTCAAAGCAGAAGAAAAGCCCGAAAAGATGGACATCTATGACTATATGGAGTCTCTGCCTGAGGTAGAGGACCCATTTGAGCCGTTTGATGACACAGCGCAGGCAGAAAACAGGACAGAGCGCAAGCCGGAAGAGGTGCTTGCGGAATATATCCGCACCCGTTCAGCGCAAGCGATCCTTACATCCAAAAAAGAACTGGAGAAGGAAGAGGAGAACCTAGATGAGCTGCTCAAGGCCCTTGGGGAGAATGAAAACTGCAAAGACATTCTGACTGTTTCCGGAAAAAAGGATGTCTATTATTACTCTGAGGATAATATGGCACACAATTATGCAATGATTGCCATGCTTGTTGCAGAGAAGGATATTCCGGCCACTGTTGTACAGATGGTACGGTTCAACTGCAAAACCTATCCCTCACCCACGCCCCTGTATTACTTTATGCGTTCACCGTACTATATGACCAAAGAGCAGCTGGATGAGGCACTCAAGCAGATCGAGCGCATGCCGGAATGTGCTGACATCAGGACCACAGTTGCCTTCAATGATGTCGTGTACCTCTATTCCACAGATATCATGAGTACCAGGTATGCCAAAGCCCTCGCAGATGGGGCAGAGGCCGGGGAAGCGGATTTCTGATAAATGAAAAACGCCAGTTTGCTGGCGTTTTTCATTTATCCTTTCACAGAGCCGCTGGCGAGTCCTGCATAGACCTGCTTCTGGAAAATCAGGAAGACGATGAGCGGGGGAAGCAGGGTGAGCAGAACGCCGGCGCAGATGATATTGAACTGGGATTTGTAAGGCCCGGAGAAGGAGTAAAGGGCAGTGGAAACCGTATAATATTTGCCTGAATTGAGGTACAGATTGGCGTTGTAGTATTCATTGTACACGCCGACGCCTTTCAGAACAGCTACAGTAATAATCGCGGGCTTGGTGAGTGGCAGGAGGATTTTGAAGAAGACACCAAAATAGGTGCAGCCTTCCAGCACAGCGGATTCATCAAGTGCCACATCGAGATTCTCAAAAAACTGAAGGAAGATATAAATGGAAATGACGTCAGTACCGGACATGAGGATAATATATCCCACAAGGGTATTGACCAGACTGAGATCGGTCATGATCTGGTAGGTGGTCACCTGCATGGCAATGCCGGGAATAAGCGTGGCAACCAGAAACAGGTTCCGGATCAGGCCGTTGCCGGGAAAACTGAAGCGGTTGAGCACATAGCCCAGCATACTGCCCATCATCACAGACACAAGGACAACGACCACAACAACGAGACCGGAGGTGCCAAAGGCACGCAGGAGGCTTTGTGAGGGCTGATTGCCTTCCCAAACCTGACGGTAGTTCTCAAAGTTGGTCCAGTTCTGAGGCAAAGACATGGCATTGGTCGTGCTGTATTCTTCCGATGTTTTAAAAGACACCGTGAAAGCAGACACAATCGGAAGAATGGCGATAAAGCAAGCCAGCAGCAAGGCGAGGTAAGCCAGCGTGCGGAGCGTGATTTTTTTTATGATCGCATTACGGTTCTCCTGTGACACAGGAACACGTGCATTTGTCATGGCCTTTCCTCCTTACCATAATGTTTTGGCCTTGTTGGCTTTGCTGTTGAAGGTATTGTCAGAATCCTTCATCACATAGCGGAAGAAGAGACGCTGTGCTACGGTGAAAAGAAGGATCAGAACCATCAGCACCATGGCCATAGCACAGGCCATGCCGACTTTGTTGTTGACGTGTGCCATCTGATGGATCTTGATAAAGAAGGTTGCTGTGCCGTTGGCGCCCATGGAACCGACAACGTAAGCGGGTTCGAAAGCGGAAAGGGAACCGGTAATGGAAAGGATCAGGTTCAGCATGAATACCGTCTTGATGCCGGGAAGGATGATGGCTTTGAACTGGTGCCACTTATTGGCACCATCAATGGTGGCTGCTTCATACAGTGATGGATCAATGGAGGCAATAGCGCCGATAAACAGGACCATGTTCTGCCCGCAGTATTTCCACACTGAGGTGAAGACGAGGGACCAGTTATTGACGGATTGGTCCCTCAGCCAGAAAGGTAAGGAATCAAGTGAAAAACCTATCG
>CAMNGW010000192.1 GCA_946538615.1 uncultured Clostridia bacterium | reverse complement strand
CAGGGCGGTCTGGGGACTTTCACCCGTTAGAACGTGCGCTCGCCTCGCGCACAAGAAAGGGATGTCCCTTGGGGCATCCCTTTTTTATTGGCAGATCTTTTCCCGGTTCCCGGCACCTGATTCACTGCGTCTGACGGAAAAATGCTCAAGGCATGCCATTCCTGTGAGCGCCAGGAGCATGATGATATAGCAGACCACATCAGGAATCGGAAATTTGTCGAGAGCAAATTCAACAAATACAATGATACCAATGCAGCCCAGAATGTCCAGAGAGGGAAGGAACCGTTTCAGTGTCCCGGGTGTTTTCAGATTATGGTAAAAAACCAGAACCAGGATGAAAACGCCGCACAGCACCTGTTCGATGCGGACAAAGCCCCATTTCAGGGAAATGGCCCTGAGACTCTCACAGAAGATCTGGGTAAGTGCAAGATAAAAGGCAGTGTACTCAAAGCGCCGGCCCTCATGTGCACCCTTCCATCCCAGAAAAATGAGACCTGCAACAAATGCTGTCACGGTTTCCAGGAAAAATACAGAAAAGAACCATTCCCCGTATTCATTCGACAGTCCCAGCGGGAACCTGGCCAGCCAGGAACCTTCCGGGAGGAGCGGCCCTGCGCCCAACCTTCCCTGTTCACTTTCTGCAAAGCGGATCACACCGAGAAGGAAGGCTGCCGCGGGTGCGGCAGCATCCAGGTACCTGCCTTTTTTCTGGTGCATGAGTCTGAGAGACAGCCTCAGTCCAAGATAAAGACCGGCAGCACCGCCGACAATGCTGAATTCCCGCGGATTGAAAGACAGGAAGTTGTCTTCGAACCAGTATTCATCTATGCTCCACGGATCGAAAAAGCAAAGAAGATAGGTGATTTTGGCAAAAAGAAGGGCAAAAACAATCTGGAAAGGAAGGGAAAGCGCTGCCGCCGGCAGGCTTAATTTTTCTTTCCTGCACAGCAGGAGGTAGCACCCTGCAAATAGCACGAGTCCCAGCAGCAGGATGGTTGCATATTTCGTCATGAAAAACCTTTCTCACTCATTTCCCGTGTACGCTGACGCAAAATAGATGATATCTGCCAGCGGCCGCATATTCGGGTTGTCAACATCATTGATTTTCTCATTATGGAAATAGAGCATGGTGGAATCGCCGCCATCAAGGTTATAGGCCGTTACGCACCCTTTTTCTTTGCAGAAAGCGGCAAACTCAGCAAGTTTCATGCCCTTTGAGCCCCTGTGGGGAGATTCGCAGCAGACAATCTTGTAGTGCAGTTTGCCGATCTGAGAAATCGCCATGCGCTGGGAATAATAATCATAAGCCATGTCCCTGTAGCGGAACTCGTTGCCAAGGACACCGTTTTCTACCAGCACAGGGCCAAAGAAGAAGGCGTTGATGACCTTTTTCCCGTTTATGGTTTCCTGACAGGATTTGCGTTCCGCCTTCCGCACAATATGGAAATCCCCGTCCTCATCAATGAGCAGGACGTCTCTTCCGCCTTTGAGCTTGTTCAGATACAGATGACCCTGCCTGAGGATAAATCCCCATTCTGTATAGCAGAAATAATCACCATCGATGGCGACAACCGCGTTCATTCTCTTGGCAATCTGTGTGCCGGGCATGGTCATTTTGGAATCGAAGCCATCCGCGGAAGCAGAACGGAGCTGGCTGGCATCCGCAATGCGGACCTCACAGGTCCAGTAGGTTGTTTCGTTTTCCCGACCGCGTTCGATTCTGACATGGATGGTAGGGTCTTCATATTCCCATTCGGAAAGATAGCCTTCTTCCAGGGGTTCGGCGCCAGGTGAAAAATCAATGGGAAGGCGGTACGTTTCGCCACTTTCTGGAAGGGGCGGCAGCGTCGGTGAAACGGTCTGGACAGCAATCTGCTTCGGTGTCGCCTCAGCAGCGTTACCCGCCCCTGCAGTCTCACCTGGGGGCGGGGTACTGACAGGATCCGCAGTCAGAATCGGAAGGGCAGTCGCAGTCGGTTCAGGCGTCGGTTCAGGCGTAACCACCTGCACAACGACAGCCGGTCCCTTGCGCGGTGCCGTGCTTTCCGGAACCGGCGAAGACTGTTCCTCCGCTAAGACCGCGGGACAGGAAAGTATAATCAGCAAACACAGGAAAGGAACCAGGACAAAACGTTTTTTTGTCATAGACAACCTCCAGCGTTAGACATAAAAACGGTGTAAGTATAGCATAAAGAAGGTGACATGACAATTATTGTGCCTCTTTTTGGTGTATCGGGAACATCTCCCCAAGCACAGCTGACAGAAGGATCAGAACCGTGCCGATGATGGCGTAGATGTCCATAGGTTCCCTCAGGAAGAAAGCAGAGAGAAGAACTGCGGTAACAGGGTCCAGATAGCTGAGCAATGCAATGGTCTGTGATGGCAGCTTTTCTACTGAGGAAAAATACAGAAGATATGCGACCCCTGTATGAAGGAAGGCAATCAGGAGGAGGAGCGGCAGGTGAGGAAGAAGGTCGCTGAGCGGAGCGGGGACATCACCCACCAGGAGAACATACGGCAATATGACAGCTCCCGCGGTTCCCAGCTGGGTGATTGTGCGGTCCCAGACAGGCACCTGACCAAGGCTTTTTTTATTGATCAGTATCACACTGGCATAAAGGACCGCAGCAGAAAGGCCGAATGCAATACCCAGAAGGCGGTTCGCATCTGCTGTATGGTCAGAAAATATGCCTGTGACACCCAGCATGCCCAGAACGGAAAGTCCCAGACAAAGCAGGTTATGCGGTCCCAACTTCTCTTTGAACACAATGGGCGTAAGAAGAATGACAAAGCTGGGGGCCATGTAATAACAGAGCGTAGATATAGCGACGCTTGTATAACGGTACGATTCAAACAGAAAGATCCAGTTGAAGCCAATTAAAGCTCCGCTGGTAAAGAGAGGAAGGGCATGCGCACCTATGGATGACAGGTCCAGCTTCCTGCCGCGGATTCTGTGCAGCACAAGCAGAAGGAGCCCGCCCAAAATACCCCGGAACATGGCAAGAAAGGCTGACCCAACGGGCAGTGACCTGCGGCATATCCCTATGGTTCCGTAAATGATCATAGAGAGAATGAGCTGAAAAAGCGCAACGGGTTTGTTTTTCAAGCGTTGTTCACATCCTGTCGTAAGAAGAAAAATGAATGGTTTGCGCATGGACCAAAAATGTGCAGGCAAGGCCTGCACAAACAGGGATTAACGTGCTGTTTTCTTTGAAGTGGATTTTCCCAGATAGGCTTCTTTGACCCTGCTGTCATTGAGGAGCTCTTCGCCTGTCCCATGCATGCCAAGGCTCCCCGTTTCCAGAACATAGGCTGAATCAGCAATGCGAAGCGCTGCATTCGCGTTCTGCTCCACAAGAAGGATCGTTATGCCTTCCTCATGCAGCGTGCGGATAATGGAAAAGATATCGCGGATCACGAGAGGGGCCAGCCCAAGAGAAGGTTCATCCATCATCAGGAGCTTGGGGCGCATCATCAGGGCCCTTCCGACAGCCAGCATCTGCTGTTCACCGCCTGACAGTGTCCCGGCCAGCTGCCAGGAACGTTCCTTAAGGCGCGGGAACAGCTGGTAGACATGGTCAAGGTCGGGCTGGATGTCATCTTTGCGCAGATAGGCCCCGATCCGCAGGTTCTCAAGAACTGTGAGATTGGGGAAAACGCGCCGGCCCTCCGGTACCATGCAGATCCCCTCAGAAACAATTTTCTGAGGCGTTTGGCCGGAAATGACGCTCCCATCATACGTGATCGTTCCTGTTTTTAATGGGACAAGGCCGGAGATGGCACGCAGCGTCGTGGATTTTCCCGCTCCGTTTGCGCCGATCAGCGTAACAATTTCGCCTTTTTCCACATTCAGGGATATCCCTTTGAGCGCTTCAATCCCGCCGTAAGAAACGCGAAGATTATCAATGTAAAGGAGACTCACTGCTCGCCACCTCCCAAATAAGCCTCAATGACGGCCGGATTGTTCTGGATCTCCTCAGGGACACCGTCGGCAATGAGGCGCCCGAAGTCAATGACATAGATCCGGTCGGAAATATCCATGACCAGATTCATATGGTGCTCAATGAGGAAAATGGTGAGCTGGAACTCCTCCTTGATTTTCCGGATAAAGGCACACAGGTCCTCTGTCTCCTGGGGGTTCATGCCCGCTGCGGGCTCATCAAGCAGAAGGAGCGTGGGTTCGGTAGCCAGAGCACGGGCAATTTCAAGGAGCCGCTGCTTCCCGTAAGGGAGGGAGGTGGCCATTTCATCTGCCACATCGAGAAGGTCCACCTGCTTGAGCAGTTCGTATGTCTCCTCCCGCATTTTTCTTTCTTCGCTGTAATTCAGGTGCAGAGCTGATGAAAAAAAGTTGCTTTTCCGCCTGAGGTGCTTGGCGGTCAGGACATTGTCGAACACGTTCATGCCTGAAAAGAGCCGGATGTTCTGAAATGTTCTGGCAATTCCGAGTTTCGTAATGGCATCGGGCGAAAGTCTGACAGAATCACCCGTAAAGGCATTCGCATTGGAACCGGCGTATATTTTCCGCATTTTACCGCTCGGGCTGGAACGGGCGATCTGCCGGCCGCAGAACAGGATCTGTCCATTTGTGGGTTCGTAAACGCCCGTGACGCAATTGAAAGCGGTTGTTTTGCCTGCCCCGTTCGGACCAATGAGGGCAACTATCTCACCGCGGTTGATTTCCATGCTCAGGTCATTGACAGCGATGACGCCGCCAAACTGCATCGTGAGATGTTCGATACGAAGGACGTTATCCATTATTTCAGCCCCTCCTTTGGTCTTCTTTTGAAAAGATCCGGCAGCTCCTTTGTTCCCATGATACCCCTTCTGAAGAAAAGGACGACTACCATGATGATGACAGAGAAGACAACGAGACGGAACCCATTGCGCAAAAGGGGAACTTCAAAAGTACCGATAACCTGCTTTTCGTCCAGGAACCGGAGCCACCACTCAGAGCAGGCAACAAACAGAAAAGATGACATAACAGACCCGGAGATGGAACCAACGCCGCCGATCACAACAATAAGGAGAATCTCATAGGTCATCGCCGAAGTGAAGCTCTTGGCCTGCACCGTGGTCTGATACATGGCAAGCATGCCTCCGCCAACGCCCGCAAAAAAGGAGGATATAGAGAAGGCCAGCCGTTTATGGTGCGCAAGATTGATACCCATGGCTTCTGCCGCAATTTCATCATCACGGATGGCTTTGAAAGCCCTGCCATATCCGGAATGGATCAGGAGGATAATGAGTGCAATGCACACCCCGGAAATCAGCATAGGGATGAGAGCGGACAGATAAACAACGACTTCGCCCTGCGCATTGCGGATGTTAAAATCGTTGAAATTCGGGAACAGCCTCAGCATATTGGACCCGTTTGTAATAGGCCCGAGCTGGTTCCACTGGAACACGGCTCTTACAATCTCGGCAAAGCCGAGGGTTGCGATGGCAAGGTAATCGCTTTTCAGTCTTAATACAGGCAGGCCGATCAGAAAAGCAAAGAAGGCTGAAACGCACCCTGCCAGGATCAGTGCGATGAAAACGGGAAGGGTGAACTGAACAAGTCCGCCGTCAAAATACTGATAGACAGAACTGCGAGCTTCAACCGGAATGGTAAATATGGCGTAGGTATACGCACCGATCAGCATGAAACCGGCCTGACCGAGGGAAAAGATCCCTGTAAAACCATTGAGAAGGTTCATGGATACAGCTACCAGTGCGTATGTGGCTCCTTTTTTGAGCACAGTGAACAGCATAGATGTTGAGGGCAGAGACTGTTCAGCCAGAAAAACAGCGAGATAAGCCGCAGCAATGATCACAAAGGTAAGAATTCCGGGAAGCCGAGAATGTTTTTTTCCAGTATAAGTCATCATCCATTTTCGCCTCCTGTCACACCTTATCAATGGTTTTTTCGCCGAACAGGCCCGTGGGCTTTACAACCAGAATCAGAATGAGCAGGGCAAAGGTAAAAGCGTCTGAAAAGGTTGCCAGACCAATCGGCTTGGCAAGGAGCCCTGCTTTAAACAGAATCACATCGAGCCCTTTGATGATATTTTCCATGATACCGATAATAAATGCACCGATGACAGCGCCGGGTATGGACCCGATGCCGCCGAACACTGCCGCGACAAACGCTTTCAGGCCCGGCATGGCACCTGATGTCTGAATCACCGTGGTGTAATTGGTGAAATACAGCATGGAACCGACTCCGGCAAGAAAGGAACCGATCACAAAGGTTGAGGATATGACCGTATTGATTTTGATGCCCATGAGCTGGCTGGTTTCAAAGTCCTTTGACACAGCGCGCATGGCCATGCCGATCTTCGTTTTATTGATAAGCATGACCAGGGCGACCACAAGGAAAACAGTCAGAACAGGGGTTATGATCGTGACCCGCTTTGTGCTTGCGCCAAGAATTGTGATCGAATCAGAGATCCAGGGAATGGTCGGATAGATCTGGTTCAGACCGCCGGTGATATACAGAACAAGGTTCTGCAGGGTATAGGAAACACCGATGGCGCTGATCATAACGGACATTCTCGGAGCGGACCGCAAGGGTTTGTAGGCCACGCGTTCAATAACGAAGCCAATCAGAGCGGTCATAACGAGGACCAGTGGTACAGCGATCCAGAGGGGAATGCCACTTGCCATGATGTAAACCATCAGAATACCGGATACCATAAAGACGTCACCATGAGCAAAATTGATCAGTCGGAGAATACCATATACCATCGTATACCCGATTGCGATCAGCGCATACTGTCCGCCTACAGAAATTCCGGAGAGGAGATAGGGAAAGATGATATTCCACACCCTTTACACGCCCTTTCCAAGAAAATGGTCAATCTTTCTATGCTTCCTGCATGAAACCAAGAAAAAGCGGCGGAGACTTTCCGCCGCACATGGATCAAGTCAAATTACTCGACAGTCTGTTCTGCTACGAATTCCCAGTCTCCAGTTTCTGTGTTGACTGTCTTGACATACGCGGAGGTACGGATGGCGTCACCTGTCTCATCAAATTTGATCTCGCCGGAGACACCGGTCAGCGTGACAGAAGGAAGAACCGCCTTGACTGCAGAAGAATCTGTGGAACCTGCCGCCTTAAGCGCTTCGAGGG
>CAMNGW010000191.1 GCA_946538615.1 uncultured Clostridia bacterium | reverse complement strand
AAAAGGCTTCGCAGATATCCTGTATGTCATGAAGTGTCAAGGGGGAATTGTCAAGCTGACCGTCATCCATCTTGCCACGGACCAGACGGACAATGAAATCCATAACTTCCTGCGGCGAAGGGTCTTTCATGGACCGTACAGCCGCCTCAACCGTATCGGACAGCATGACAATGGCTGCCTCTTTGGTTGTGGGACGGGTACCGTCGTACCTGAAATCTGCGATATCCACTTCACGGCCGCCCGCCTGTTCAAGGGCACGGTGATAGAAAAACATAACAGGCGTATCACCGTGGTGCTGTATGATGATGTCCTGGATTTCCGGAGGAAGATGATATTTTTGTGCCAGCTGCAAGCCGTCCCGGGTATGTGTCGTGACAATAGCCGCTGAGACATACGGGTCAGTCTGGTCAAGGGGGTTGATCCCCTGCTGGTTCTCTTTGAAATATGCCGGTCTCTTCAGTTTGCCCACATCGTGGAAATACGCACCTGTGCGGGCCAGCAGGGCATTGGCGTGCACTTTTTCAGCTGCAGCTTCCGCAAGATTCGCCACGATAATGGAATGGTGGTATGTACCGGGCGCTTCAAGAAGCAGACGTCTGAGAAGGGGATGGTTCGGGTTGCCCAGTTCAAGAAGCTTGGCAGGTGTAGCCAGATTATATGCCGCTTCAAACACAGGCTGAAGCGCCAGGGAAAGAAGCCCGCTCAGCATACCGCCGCATCCGGCCCATAAAGCATGGTTCAGATAAATGTCAGAACTCTCGCCTACCATGAACCCCAGCGTGATCATAACCAGTGCATTCCCAATGCCGACAAGGATGCCGCAGATCAGGGGCCGGATCCTGCCGCCCTTTCCCCTCAGGAACATAGCAGAGAGCGTCAGTCCAAAAAGGTTCATCAGGGAGAGACTCATCATTTCACTCATGGTGTTCGTACTGCCGCCTGCTGCAAAGCCGCAAACCATGATGGACAAAGCCACTGTAGCCGGAAGAGCAGCCCTCCACCCGATCAGTGAACCAATGAGGATGGAACCGAGCGCCACCGGTGCAAGATACACATCAAGGATTTTGATGGCTGCCAGGCACAGTGCTATGGTGATCACCACCACTGAGACGATCACCGAAAAGAACCGTACATCATGCAGAATCGCAGGACGATACAGTTTCAGGAGAATGATGAGCACGAATAGAGCAATGACCAGAAGAACAGCAATACCCAGGTAAGGTGAATCATCCCGCGTTTCATTTTCAAGCAGGCCCAGCTGTCTGACCATAGCATACTGGGATTCTGTGACGATTTCCCCTTCGCGGATGATATTCTGCCCCTGAAGGTAGACAATGTTCTCGACGCTTTCCCTTGCTTTCTGCCGTGCCGCTTCGGTTGCTTCCTGATCAATGACAAGGTTGGGGATAATGGCGGTACGCAGGACTGAAGGAATAATAATCTGGACAAGTGAAAGGTCCACACGGTAGCCTACAATCTGCTGAATGGTGGAAATGGCTTCAGTTACCCTTCCTTCCCTTATGCCTGTATTCAGTGCGTTTTCAACGGCGCGGGTAACCATCTGCACCATGGTATCAAAGTCTTCGTTGGACACGCGCATCAGTGTCGTTGTCTGATAGCGGGTCAGCGTCATACTGGCAACAAGGTTCTGCGCATAAGAAATCTCTTCATCTGTAAAGGAACTGGCAACCGGGGCGCCGTCCGCATCTGTGTCCTGGGCTGCCCGGCCATACTGCTGTACCGTCCTGAGCTCATCAAACAGAAGTGAGAGCTGTGTCATGACCTGATCTGCGACACTTTCGTCAAGATGATACGTGGGCTCTATGTTGGAAGCGGCAAGGGCCCTTTTTTCCTCCGTGGTAATTTCATCAACGACATTCTGGGTGGCTGTGATCGTCTGCCGGGAAATGGTACCCACACTGAGATTGTAGCGCTTTGGTGATGCTCCCGCATAAAGCACGGCATACAGAAAGATAAAAGCAATGATCACCAGAAAGGTGCACCGTGCCCGGGAAGTGTGAACCCACGAAGCGATTTTCAGTTTGGTCTTCGCCGGTTTTGCTTTGTTCACTTGCTCACATCCTTATCTGACTTGTATTCTGATTTCATTTTTTCCTGATGGCTGGCATAAGCCTCAACGATCTTCTGGACAAGCTCATGCCGGACCACATCTTTTCCCGTCAAACGGACTATGGCAATCTCCGGTATGTTCCCCAGGACATCAAGGGCTTCCTGCAGGCCGGACTTTTTCCCTGCCGGAAGATCTGTCTGCGTGATGTCTCCGGTAACAACAACCTTAGAATGAAAGCCAAAACGGGTAAGGACAATTTTCATCTGCTCACTCGTCGTATTCTGGGCTTCATCAAGAATAATGAATGCATCGGAGAGTGTCCTTCCGCGCATATAGGCAAGCGGAGCAACTTCCACCGTTCCCCGTTCCAGCATTTTCTGATAGGCGTCCACACCCATAAAATCATACAATGCATCATAAAGCGGGCGAAGATACGGATCCACCTTCTGTGTGAGGTCGCCGGGCAGAAACCCAAGCTTCTCCCCTGCTTCAACAGCTGGCCGCGTGAGGATGATTCTCTCAATTTCCCGGTTCTTTAATGCCATGACAGCCATGGCCATTGCAAGATATGTTTTTCCTGTCCCTGCAGGACCAATTGCGAAGGTGAGGTCGTGGTTCCGGATCGCCTCAACGTAAGCCTGCTGGCCCAGCGTTTTTGCGCGGACCGGTTTGCCACGGTTCGTTGTGGCAACAATGCTGTGCATGATTTCATCAATCAGATCAGCTTTGCCTTCCCTGGCGAGACTTACAGCATAACGGATCCGCATACTGTCCACCTGTTCGCCCTGCCGGATCATATTCAGGAGCTTATCAATGACGATTGCTGCCATTTCGGTTTCCAGGTCTTCACCTGCGATGGAAAGTTCGGTCCCCCGTATACTGATGGATACATCCAGTTCACGCTCCAAGAGAGAAACATTGGCATCATTGAGCCCGAACAATGAAAGCCATGCATCCATTGATTCTTCAGAAAGTGCAATATTACGCTGGTGCTTCAAGCATCCAGACCTCCGTTTCTTTGGTCCGAAAAACATCGGTTTGTTCAATCGGAAAAGGGCATGCAGAATTTCAAGAATGCCCAGAAAAATTCTAGCATGTTTGCGGCGTTTGTCAAATTTTCAAAGCAAATCACACTGTCAGACTTTAATGCATTTCTCAGCCTTTGTCAATTTTGAATTGACAGAAGGCAACAAATCCTTATACTTTTTCTGTATTTCCATGAAAGCAGAAAGGTCTCTGCTTTTCTGCAGCAAACGGGGTACATCATATCATTCGTTTTTTCGTTCTTATCATACAGAAAGTGATTAAAGGATGTAAATATGGCTCAAATCAATGATATTGGTATCGATCTTGGTACTTCACAGGTTATGATCTATGCCAGCGGAAGAGGCATTGTTCTCAGAGAACCTGCTGTTGTGGCCGTGGACCGCAATAATGGCAAGGTACTTGCCGTTGGCTCGGATGCCCACAGACTGATTGGGCGTACTCCCGGCAATGTACAGGCCATACGTCCCTTCCGCCAGGGAACCATCGCTGACTTTGATATGGCTCGCGAGCTGATCCATACGGTGGTAAGACAAGTGATTGGCCGCCGTCTGATCGGACGCCCCAGAGCAATCGTATCTCTGCCAACGGGTGTGAGTGAAACAGAAAAACGCGCTATCATTTCTGTTATGTTCGATGCGGGCATGCGTAAAACCCAGCTGCTCGAAAAGCCCCTGGCCGCAGCCATTGGCATCGGCATCCATTTTTCCGATCCCTATGGAAATCTTATCGTGGATATGGGGGCCGGTGCCAGCGATATTGCTGTCCTCTCAGACAGCGATGTGGTTGTGGGCACCTATACCCCTATCGGGGGTGACTATTTTGATGATGCCATTGTCCGTTATCTGCGCAAGAAGCATAATCTGCTCATAGGAGACAGGACAGCTGAAGAAGTCAAAATTGCACTCGGCTCCGCTATTCCGCCTTCTACTGACCTGACCATGGACGTCACAGGAAGGAACTTGCTTTCAGGTCTGCCCAAAACACAGACAATCAGCGCAAATGAAGTATATGAGGCCCTGAAGGACATCATTGCAGAATTTATTGAAAATATACAATCCGTTATCGAACATACCCCGCCACAGCTTGCTTCTGATATCTTTGAGGACGGCATCATCTTAAGTGGTGGGGCTGCACAGCTGCCCGGTCTTCCAGATGCCATATACCGCGAGCTGAAAATACCAACAGGCCTGGCAGATGATCCGAGCACCTGCGTTGTCACGGGCTGCGGACGTGCTCTTGAAGATACACCAGAGATGCGCGGATATCTGCATGAAAATATACGTTTCCGTTATCTCTGAAAAGGAATGGGGCAATCTTTACAGATTGCCTTTTTTATTTTCCTTCCTTAACCTTCCGGCCCATGTGCAGCAATGTCCCGTAAATCCAGGAAGAGGAAGGCGCATAAAACACGGCTTCATCGGGCAGACGTTCAAAGATATTTTCTCCAATCTCTGTCAGAGAAGCAGGCAAGGTAAGACTTGCCAGCCGGGTACAGCCGGCAAAAGCTTCCCGGCGGATTTCCCTGACCCCCTCAGGGACCTCAATCTTACGCAGCCAGACCAGTCCCTGAAAGGCACGCTCACCAATTGTCACAAGCGCGCCCTGTCTCAGATACAGACCATACAGCCTGCGGCACCCGGAGAATGCGCTGTCGCCGATTTCCTGTACTGTGGAAGGTACAACAAGCGTCGTAAGATTCGTGCAATCCGAGAAAGCATATGGCAGAATGAATTGAAGTCCCTCATTGAGCGTCAGCGTTTCCAGCGCGCTGCAGCCATAAAAAGCCCCTGTCCCGATACAGCGCATATTCCCGGGACATGACAGTTTTTTGATCCCGCTCCGGTAAAAAGCCTCTGTGCCTATTTCCTCAATACTGTCGGGAAGCGCAAGCTTTTCAAGCTTCATAAAAAACGCAAATGCCCTGGTCCCGATTTTTTTGACCGTCCCTGGCAGAGTAATGGACTTGAGCGTGTAATTGGCTGTATCAGAAAAACACTCCAGTTCCAGGATGCCTTCCGGAAAAGAGTAACTCTGACAGTTCCCCAGTCGGATCGCACCGGCATAGACATACTTCAGGTTTTTGGGCCAGGACACGATGTCTGTATTGGCTGGTACAAGCGGAACCACAAGCTTATAGCCCGGAAGCCCAAGTGCTGTTACCGGAACATTGTCCACACAGTCCGGCATGGCCATTCTGCTTCCTGTTCCGGACCACGACACAAGTGCAGCTGTCCCATCTTCAAGCAGGATATAGCCAAAATCATCCGCATAGCGGATGTCAAGTGCAGCTGAGACATCCTCACGTATGACCTCTCGGAGCACCTGCCCATTCTGGTACTCAAATTGTGAAAGGAGCACGGTCTGATGAGCAGCAAGTGCTTGTGCGCTATAAAAAAACGCAAAGAAACAAAGAAAGCAACTGATTTCCCATCCGAATATTTTACAGGATAACTTCAAACGTGGTTCCGACATCTTTCTCACTGTGAACATTGATTCTCCCATGATGTGCTGTGACAATATTTTTCGCAATAGCCAGACCAAGTCCGTGCCCTTCGACTTCCCTGCTTCGTGCGGCATCCACACGGTAAAAGCGGTCGAAAATGCGGGACGCATCCTCAGGTGAAATATAGCTGCCCGTATTGAATACTGAAATGAAACGGTTTTTTCCATGCATTTTCAGTGTGATCCGGATAGTTCCGCCCGGATTCCCATACTTGAGCGCATTGGACAGAAGAATAACGATCAGCTGCTGGACCATATCCTGGGACCCGACATAATGTATATTTTCCTGAATGTCCATTTCAAACGTTTTACCGTTTTCAAAAACAGTGCTTTCAAAAGGCAGGGCAACAGTCAGAACGGCCCGGCTGAGGTCGAAATCTGTCATCTGGGCCTGCACCGTTTCCTGTTCAGTCCTGGCCAGCTCCAGAAGGCTCTGCACAAGCAGGTTTGTACGGTCGATTTCAGAGCGGATATAACTCAGCCACTCATTCGTACCGATTTCCCGTTCAAGAACTTCTGCGTTTGCAGAAATAACAGCCATCGGGGTCTTCAGTTCGTGACTGGCGTCCCAAACAAACTGCTTTTGCTTGCGGGATGCTTCTTCAACAGGTATAAACATTTTCCGGATGATAAAAAAGCGCCCGACCCAAGAAGCAGGTATACTGCCATGCCCATGAAAAGCGTATTCCGGAGCAGTTCCTGAGCACTCATGTACTCAATGCGCTCATCAAGTACAATGATCATTTCACCGCTTTCAGCACCCGACGAGATAAAGTACTGTGAGCCTATACGCCCCTTTTCCCTTCCACCGGCCTGGATTTCGGTGGCAAGATTTTTGATCTGTTCTTCGCTGTACAGGTCCTCACGCTCGGAGAACCATGAACTTACCGACCCATCACTGTCCATAAAAATCGTATATGAGTTTGACAGGCCTGCAAGGATTTCCTGATCCAAGAAGGAATCTTTCAGTTCGCGGTGAAAGCCCATATTACTGTGGTCATGGAACTGTTCCTGTATTTCATTATCCTTTATGGTTGGCTTGGGCGGCGGCGTCTCTGAAGCTGAATGAGAAGCATAAGGGCGGTCGGCGCGTTCAGGAAGGCCAGGCCGTTTTCCCCGGTTGGCCGCTAAAAGTTCGAGTGTGGAAAAGGCCTGTGTCTCCAGGTTTTTCCAGTTCACATAATTGATGCTCCCCACAAACAGACAAAGGATCACGAAAAGAGCCAAAAGGACAAGTAAAGTCATTTTGCGGCGCAGCTTCTGTATCATATTGTGTCCTCCAGAGAATACCCCATGCCCCTGGTGGCTTTAATTTTGAGCCTCGATCCAATGAATCCCATCTTTTTCCGCAGAAAGGACACATATACTTCAAGATTATTGTATTCGCTGTCGTCGTCATAGCCCCATACTCTCTCGGCGATTGTATCCTTTGAGAGAATCTGTCTGGGATTGCGCAAAAACAGTTCCATCAGCTGATACTTTTTTTGACCCAGTTTTACAGACTGATCCGTTGACG
>CAMNGW010000190.1 GCA_946538615.1 uncultured Clostridia bacterium | reverse complement strand
TTCCTCCTCTGCAACTGTCTATGGCGTTCCGGATGAGGTCCCGCTCCGTGAAGATATGTTCTGCAAAGGATGCACCAATCCGTATGGCTGGACGAAATATATGATTGAAAAAATCCTCATGGGTGTATGTGACGCTGATCCGGACTGGTCTGTTGTCCTCCTCAGGTACTTTAACCCAATCGGCGCCCATGCTTCTGGACTGATTGGCGAAAATCCTAACGGGATACCTAACAATCTTATGCCGTATATCACCAAAGTGGCAGCCGGACAATTGGATCATCTGAACGTGTTTGGCAACGACTATGATACACCGGACGGAACGGGTGTGCGGGATTATATTCATGTTGTGGACCTGGCGAGGGGACATGTCAACGCGTGTGAGTTTGCTGCATCAAGAACAGGATGCGAGATCATCAATCTTGGCACTGGCGTGGGTTACAGCGTGCTGGATATTGTCCGCACTTTTGAAAAAGTGAATGGGATTCATGTGCCGTATCAGATTGCCCCGCGGCGTCCCGGCGATATAGCTATCTGTTATTCAGATCCCAGAAAGGCGTATGAACTTCTTGGATGGAAGGCAGAGAAAAATCTGGAAGATATGTGCAGGGATTCCTGGCTGTATCAGAAAAACAATCCCAATGGATATGCAAGCTGAGTGGTCATTATACAGCGTCTGCAGGCAGGCCGTGCTCCTGATAGCAGGAGCATGGCCTGCCCTTTTTAGAAAACAGAGGTGACTGATGTGAAATGCAGCATGATTGCGATCGGTAAGGCAGGATACAAAGCGGGCAGGAGTCTTCTGGATGCCGTCATGTCAGGCATGACAGAGATGGAGGAACTTCACCTCCTGATGATTGGATTGGATGAAAAAAACCAATCTACCATAACTGGCCTGATTGAAGATTACGATCGCGTGCATGAGCAGCTGTATGGGCAGAGTCCTTTTTTCCAGAGCAGGGTTACTGCAGAAGTCCTCTCAGAGGAAGCGCTTGACGCGAGCCTTATGGAAAAATGCCAAACGCAGGAAGACAAGCTTCTCCTGTCGTCTCTGTTTGTCAGTGAACGTGTATTGAGACGCTCTGTTTCAGGGTCCATGGAGACAGCACAGGCGGCTTGGGCTGATTTGCTGCTGGAGCCGGATTCTTTCGAATATTTCTTTTCGCAGCTGGACGGGGACAGTGTGGTTCTGATAGCTTGTTCGCTGTGTGAGCCGCTTGGCGCAGCCGGGGCGGCCATGTGCCTGAAGTATGTAAAATCCAGGACAGATTTGCCTGTTGGCGTTCTGCTTACGCTTCCTCTTCTGAAATCAGACAGAACGGACCTGGCAGGGAACGCCCTGCGCGAATTGTCCGGAATTCAGGCAGATGCCATGTATGTATTTGGTCTGCCTGAGGATTCCAGGACAGAAACAGAAGGACTTGAAGAGCTTGTGTCATTGTGCCTGATGGATCATTTCCTTCGCGGGGGGCGTGGGGCCTATTCCTTTTCAATGCCCCTTGAGACACCCAACTGGAATATGTTCGGAGAAGCTTCAGAGCGCTTCAGGACATCCATGATGGATTTACTGCATATGTCCTGTCTGATGTTAATATGGTACGGGCCAGAAATCACAGCAAGATTGAAAGAATCACCAGGCCTGCTGGGAGCACGCGGATGGTACGGCAGACTTTATACTCAGTTGTGTGCAGTTCCAGAAGAGAAAGCAAAGGAACAGGACTATATGCGTGCTCTTCTTCATATGCTGCGGTTTCATATGGCCTGGTGCTACCTTGTGACAGGCGGTCTGCCTTTAAGCCTGCGCTATCATGCCCAATTGCAGGATACGATTGAGATGGCAAAGATACACTATGATACGGTGCTTGAGGAAGCCGGCAAACTTGCTCTGCTTTCCCATGATCTGATGTTATCCGGAATTGTTGATGAACAGACCGTGCACCGCTTTTCTATGGATGACACGGAAAGTGAAAGAGCCAGGAGAAAAATCACACAGCAGGCTGAAAAGGTCAAAGAGCTTGCAGAAATCATGAATTCAATGGAAAAGACCATTGGCGGTCGGGCCACCCTGTTGATCCTTGAAGAAAAAGCCCAAAGTACCTTAGATGAAGCAAATGAATTGGCAAGACAGGATGAGGAGGCTCAGCAGCGCATAGCCTACGCAGCAAAGCTTGCAGATGCAGAAACAATGTCCAAGATTGATGCGGCAAAGAGCAGACTGCGGAATCTGCAGAGACATCTTGCGTATCTCAGGGGCATGGCTGCATATGCTGAGCGGGACTTGAAGGAAGCACGCAAGGAAGAAAACCGGATCCGGAAACCGCAAATTCAGTATACCCGGGAGGAAGAGCCGGATATTTTTTTCGACAGGCGCATCATAAAGCAGATGCTCCATTTGTATGACAAACCAGGCATGGACCAGAAGCGGGCAGGAAGACCGTTGCTGGAAGCTGTAAGATCTTTGCCGCTTCTTCATGTTATTCAATCTTTCGAAGCAGGGAATCTTTCCGGGACAGGAACAACAGGACTTGTCAGATCCCTCTATCAGGCAATCAGGACAGAAAACGAAGGAAGGTGAGCCGCGTGGCAGATGTCACTCAATTTACCTGGCTTCCGGATGAACTGGCAGCGGTGGCAGTAGAAAAGGGTACTGGACCGGTTTCACCGGTTTCGCCTGCGACATTTATTGAAGACGTTGCCTCGGCGATGGATTCCGGAGAACAGAGGTCCGGTATAAAAGCAGCAAGAGATGCGGTTCTGACAGAAGATGGAAAGCGGAACTGGCAGGGGCTTATAGCTTTCTGCCTTCTCCATGATATTTTTGTTCCGGATCTTTCTGTGAAATCACGGGAAATTACTTCATCCGATGGAAGGCTCAGCCGCCTGGTGCTTTCGGTTCTGGGCGAAGATACGATTTGTGTTCTGCTTCTGAAAACGGATGATAAGGATATTCCTCTGGGAATTACAGATCAAAGCAATCTGCTGCTTCCGGCGCGAACGCTTTCTGATCTGAGTGCCTATCTCGAGGGAAGAGTTCCTTTTTTCTGTGACGGCAGGTTTGAGTCCCCAAAGGAGAGACTTGACCCTGTAATGCGCCGGGTGCTTTTGACCCGTCTTCAGGCTGCTGGAGGCGGAGAATTACCGGATGGTTTTCGCCGTGAATTGACAGAATGGGAAGAGGATATTGTACATGAAGCGCTTGATACAGGTGCTGAGCGGTACGAATATGCTATGAAAAGCCTGATTGGCCTTCCCGGTGAGAATGGATTTTCAAAACTTACTGTTCAGATAAAGCCAGCAGTGGCCTGCTCTGGTTCAGCCTTACTCAGTGCAATGGGTGTTCCAGACCCAGTAAAAGAGACAGCGCAGAGGACAGAATGGTATTGGGAAGACAAACTGCTTGCCCGGGAAAGCCCGGTTACTTTCCTTGAAGTTCTGAAGCATGATGATGTCAGGCAGACACTCCAGGAATTGGTGCTCGATGAACAGATTCTTGAAAAATGCGTAGGAACTTACAGGGAAAAGCTCAGAAACAGCTTACTGAAGACAGTCCATAACAGTCAGGCGGACGGCAAGATCAGAGAACGGGTCCTGGCCTGGACAGATCAGCTTGAGAAACAGACCAAAGAGCAGCTGAGTACCATTGAACTGACATATCCATGGCGTTCCCAGTCACCAGCGCTTGCCAGTCTGCTGAGTGAAACACTGGGTGCAGAGCTTGGAGCAGCAGCGGCTGAACCTTTTGCGGACAGACTGACGCTTATGCAGGGCGCCGATTTCCAGGATCCGTTTATGACTCGTGCCAATCTTCTTACCTGGGAGGGAGGCAGCTATGTGGTGATCCCACCCATCTCAAGAAAGCTGGCACAATGGGAAACAAAAGGTCAAAAATGGGGTTATGTGCCCGACAGTTTGTTCCTTGAAATGGACAAATCAGGACGCATTCTTGTCCGTTTTAAGATCCAGGGGGAACATGGCACAGTTCAGGTGTCAAGATGGTACTCGAGCATGGAACAGGTTACACTTTTACCATCACAGGTACCTTTCATCGCCATTTGGCCCTCGATCCCTTTAGAAACATGGAAAGCATACTATGTCAGTGTCAGGGGACGGGCACGTATTGAGGTTTTTGACGAGTCAATATGGAAAAACGTTCAATCCGATGATATTCAGGATGGCACGGCAGATGCGTGTCAGGTGCTGTCATGCACATGTTTTCCATATGCTGTACTTGTTTCACGCAATGATCTGAGTTTAGGAGCACTGCTGTTCCATCCGGATATGTATGTACCTGAAGAAAGTGGGGAAACTGTCGCGGGCATGGATATTGGTGACAGCGGAACGGCGATGGCATGGCTGAACCAGCAGGGCATCCAGGCAGTTAATATGCCGGATCTTTCACATGTTTTACTGTGTGGGAGCAGAAAGGATACATCAAAAGAAAGTCTGCCGGCGTTCCCGCTGAATTCGCTGGTTGAATCAGCGGTAACCGTGGAAAGTGAAGGGGTGGACCCTTTTGTCTCAGGACGTATTGTGCAGGGTGAGTATGAGGCTGAAAAACATCCGGTATGCCACTTTCTGTGGCGCACTGATACAACAGGGATAAGGGCACAGCAAATACTTATTGCTCAGCTTATGCTTATGATGAGCTTTGACATGAGGATGCATGGATCGACATCCGTCACATGGCACATTGCTGCACCTCAGACTATGGAATCCGAACAGCGCCGGCACTTACAGGGGCTCGTACAGCGCATTGCACAGGAAACAGAAAAGAGAACAGGACTGCTTTGTAAAGGGGCATATGCTTCATGGCACGATTTGAGGTGTGCAGGACAGTATATTTATCAGTCCCTTGGACGAACATCCTTTTTGATGATGGATATTGGAGGTGCAGATACAAACATTGCTTTGTGGCTGAGGGGGATGCCTGTACCCGCTGCGGAAATATCAGCCGGTGACGGAATTGCTATGGCAATGCATACTGTATTTATGGATATTCCTCTGACTGCGGCGCAGGACCTGTCCAGGTTCCCGTTCGTTGACGCAGGTCTGCTGGCCAATCAGCTTGCACATGCGCATGAATCGGTCATGGACTGGGAAGCAAGCCGGAAAACGGTTGATGATCTTCTGGGTATACATCTTGAGGAGATGATACAGGATCTGTCTTATTCCATGTCTTATGGGTATATGAACTACACGCAGTCACTTCTTGTGCTGGAACTGGCGGAGCGCTGCCTCATCTGCGGACTGGTTCTTGAAGCCACAGGGAACATGCCAACGATGACGGATAAACTACCATCTGATCTTCCGCTGGTGCTTGCAGGGCGAGGGGGAAAAATGTATATGCTGCTCCCACCGGAGCTGCGGTCCATGTTTTTACGCTTTTGTTATCTTCCCTTGCGGACGGGACACCCAACATCTCATATCATGTTCCAGGAAAGTCCTTCACCCAAAATGGAAGCTGTATATGGTCTGCTTATGCAGGAAACCAGAGACGAAGTGCGTTCAAAGATTCATGAATTGCGCGGAACGGTTCCGCTTGACTGGCTCCTCGGACATTTTCTTATGTTATTTCATGCAACATTTCCTCAGTGTGCATCCATGCTCTTCCCTGGTGCATGCCGGGCAGATGGCATGCTTGATGAAGGCTATGCTTCATTCATTGTACAGCTTGCACAGAGCTGGCAGATGGAAAGCATGCTCCAGGGCCTTGAGGGATGCCTGAGCCGACTGAGGGTTTGGCCGGATACGATGGATATGGGAAATCCCGTTTCTCAAATGCCTCCAAATGGAGGAGATGGACAAAGCGGAAACGGATGACCGGAAAATGACGGGGGAGGTCTCCGAGGGAAAAGAACTGAACATCAAAAGGGTAAGACAGGTTTTGGAAAGGCCAGCAGAACAGCTGTGTCAGGACCATGAAAGTGTCGGATGAATCGTTGACAAGCAACAAAAGCTTTGTTACAATGCTTTAAATCTTACGATCTGGAGGGATTGAGGATGTTGCAGAAAGTGATTCGTGAAGGCCTGACCTTTGATGATGTACTGCTCGTGCCGGCAAGAAGCGAAGTGCTTCCTAGAGATGTAGATCTTTCCGTTCAACTGACAAAAGTTATCAGACTGAATATTCCGATTATGTCCGCAGCGATGGATACGGTAACGGATTCCAGAATGGCGATTGCTCTCGCACGTGAAGGTGGCCTTGGCATTATTCACAAGAACATGTCTATTGAAGCGCAAGCACGTGAGGTTGACCGTGTAAAACGGTCTGAGCATGGTGTCATCACGGATCCGTTTTTTCTTTCACCGACCCATACTGTACAGGATGCCGAGAACCTGATGGCCCGATACAGGATTTCTGGTGTTCCGATTACAGAAAATGGCAGGCTTGTGGGTATTCTTACCAACCGCGATCTCCGCTTCGAAACGGATTATTCCCGCAAGATCGGGGAGGTTATGACCAGTGAAAATCTGATCACAGCGCCTGTTGGGACGACCCTTGAAGATGCCAAGAAGATTCTGGCCAAGCACAGAATTGAAAAGCTGCCCATTGTTGATGCAGAAGGCTTTCTGCGTGGGCTTATTACCATCAAAGATATTGAAAAAGCACAAAAATATCCGAACTCTGCCAAAGATTCAAATGGACGTCTTTTGTGCGGGGCTGCAGTCGGCGTGACGAAGGATGTCTTTGAGAGAATTGATGCCCTGCTGGCAGCCAAGGTAGACGTCATATCCATAGACACGGCCCATGGCCATTCGGTGGGCGTCCTTCGTCAGGTTGAAGCGATCCGCAACAGATATCCTGATATTCAGCTGTTCGCAGGGAACGTAGCTACAGCAGCTGCAACACATGATCTGATTTCTGCCGGGGTCGACTGTGTCAAAGTGGGTATCGGACCCGGATCAATCTGCACAACACGCGTGGTTGCTGGAATCGGTGTGCCCCAGATCACAGCTGTCGGAGATTGTGCTGAAGAAGCTGACAAGTATGGGATCAGGGTGATAGCGGACGGCGGCATCAAATATTCCGGCGATATTGTGAAAGCGATTGCAGCAGGCGGGTCATGCGTGATGCTCGGCAGCCTTCTTGCAGGAACGGAAGAGTCACCTGGTGCTACAGAAATCTATCAGGGCAGGTCATTT
>CAMNGW010000189.1 GCA_946538615.1 uncultured Clostridia bacterium | reverse complement strand
AGATCATCTCCACCTATCTGTACAAGATGGGCCTGAAGAGCAACCAGTACAGCTATTCAGCCGCCATAGGTCTTTTCAACAATGTGGTGAATTTCCTGATTCTGATCCTGGTCAACGGT
The DNA here is from genome assembly GCA_946538615.1 of uncultured Clostridia bacterium. Taxonomy (GTDB): domain Bacteria; phylum Bacillota; class Clostridia; order Christensenellales; family Aristaeellaceae; genus UBA2943. Next base: position 7,082 of record CAMNGW010000189.1, on the reverse strand, counting down.
ATCTCCAGGAAAATCAGCGACACCTCACTGTTCTGAGAAAGGGGGATAAGAACATGCGCCCAGCCGCTGAGGCCAGAAATGTCACGGTCAGCAACCATATCCGCAAATCTGGGGCCGACCGCACTTTTGATGCCGTGATCTATACCGTGGCAGCCATCCTGACGCTGCTCGCCCTGTACCCCATGTACTTCATCGTCATCGCGTCCATCAGCGATCCAAACCTTGTCGCCAAAGGCGAGGTCCTTCTCTGGCCCCGCGGCTTCAGTCTGGACGGGTACAGCCATCTCTTCTCCATGGGAAACCTCTGGCGGGGCTACATGAACACGATCCTCTACTCGCTGGCGGGCACCCTCATCATGCTGTGCGTCAACATTCCTGTCGCTTATTCGCTTTCCCGAAAGGATCTCGTCGGCCGGGGCTTTTTCACCTTCTTCTTCATCTTTCCCATGTTTTTTGGCGGCGGGCTGATCCCCACCTTCATCATCCTCAACAACACGTTCCACATGGTCGACACTTTCCTGGTCATGGTCCTGCCCTTTTCCGTCATTTCCTACTATATTGTCGTTTCCAGGACCTTCTTCCAGACAAGCCTGCCCGCAGAGCTGTGGGACGCCGCACAGATTGACGGGTGCGGCAACCTCCGCTACTTCTTCCGGGTCGTCCTCCCGCTTTCCAAGGCCATTCTCGCCGTCATTGCCCTGTGGGCCGCTGTGGGCCACTGGAACAGCTATTTCAATGCCATGATCTATCTCCGCTCGCCTGAGCGCTACCCTCTGCAGCTGGTCATGCGCAACATCCTCATCAACAACGAAATGGCAGCCACTGCCATGACCGGGTCCGCGGCTGCCGATATCAACCGCAAGGCCAATCTCATCAAGTACGGCGCCATTGTTGTCTCGTCCCTCCCGATTATGACCATGTACCCCTTTGTCCAGAAATACTTCAACCAGGGCGTGATGATCGGCGCGCTCAAAGGCTGATCTTTTTACCGGTTTCACGGCCTCGGGCCTGAACATAGAAGAAAACCATCTGAAACGGAGGAAACACCATGAAAAAACTGTTGTCCCTTGCCCTGGCCCTGTGCATGCTCCTTAGCCTGTGCGCAGCCGCCGCAGCAGAAGAGAACCCGACCTTCACCGTAGCCATCGTCCGCTGGACAGAGACCTGGGGAACGGATTTCACCCAGACCGCTTTCCTCAAGGAAATCAGTGAGAAAACCGGTGTCAACATTGAATGGCAGCCCTACTGGAACGGCTCCTGGGGCGACCAGAAGTCCCTGATGCTGGCCAGCGGCCTGAGCGCCCTGCCGGATGCCTTCTTTGGCTCCATTTCCCTGACCGATGCCGATATCGTGCCCAATCTGGACTACTTTGTCGAGCTCACCGATCTCATCGGCCAGTACATGCCGAACCTGAGCGCCATCTTTGAAAAGGACCCTTCCATGAAAGCCATGTGCATGGATGCTGACGGCAAGATCTGGTCCCTGCCCAAGAAGCTGCCCATGCGCCCCATCACGGCCAATGAAATGTACATCAACAAGGTATGGCTCGATGAACTGGGACTGCCCATGCCCACCACCTACACTGAACTGGCCGACACCCTCGTAGCCTTTACCGGGTCCGGGGAAGGCCGCCGCGGCTTCATCGCTTCCTCTTCCCTCGGTTTTGACCTCAACAACCTGCTCCTGCCCTTTGGCGTACAGGCCAGCCGTGCCGGCAATTTCATGGGCATGGACGCAGAAGGCAAGCCCTACTTCGTACCCATGGGCGAAAACTACAAAGAGGCTGTCAAATGGGCACACGACCTGTATGTCCGCGGTGCTCTGGACCCTGAGCACTTCACCCAGACCTCTGACATGGTCCGTGCCAAGGTGCAGGATACCGCATCCGGTCCCCGTACCGGCATTGTGTTCGCATGGACAGCCGACGCTGAACTGCTGGGCAACGCCAAAGACTATGTGGTCTGCGAAGCCGTTGCAGGTCCTGACGGGAACCGCTATGTCGAATCAGACCCCACTTTCCTCAACTATGGCAAAAATGAACTTGTCATCACCAAGAACTGCTCCGATCCTGGCAAGCTCCTGACCTGGGCCGACCAGTTCTACACCGACGAGGCTTCCCTGCAGACCTATTACGGCTCCATCGGGGACGGCAAGATTGCTGTCCGCGAGGATGGCACCTACGAAGTCCTTCTCCCCGCTGCCGATTCCGGCATCAACCTTGACACATCCTGCTGGACCTTCTCCTTCCGCGATCATGGTCCCAAGTACATGAGTGAAGATTTCCAGAGCAAAGTCATCCTCCCCACCACAGAAGGTGACGGCATCAAGCTTGCCGACGATGCTGTGAACGCCAAGTATGCCCGCGATACGTTCCCTGTCGTGGCCTATACCGCCCAGGAGCTCGACGAAATGGCCTTCCTCAGCCCGGACATCATCAGCTACTGCAACCAGCAGTACGCGCACTGGGTCACCGAGGGCGGTGTGGACGAAGAATGGGACGCCTACATTGCCAAGCTCAACCAGATGAGCGTACAGGACCTGATCAATATCCATCTCGCTGCCTATGACCGGTACACGGCCGAGTAACACTTCCCCACTTCAGAGGCTGCTGCCGCAACGCAGCAGCCTTATTTTTCGAGGTGCTGACTGATGCAATTCACAGATATATGGCCGATCCGACCGCTTGCGGATCCTTCCTCCATGGTGCGGGGCAGACAATACCGTATCACGGTCCTCACCGCGCAGCTCCTGCGCCTTGAATATGATCCTTCAGGGCATTTCCGGGACAGTGCGACAAGCCTTGCGGTGTGCAGGGCGTTCCCCCCTGTACCCTTCCGTGCTGAGGAAACTGAATCCGGCCTTGTCCTGGAGACATCCGCGCTCCGGGTGGAATATGACACGCGGCCCTTCTCCTCCTCCGGTCTTACCATAACGCTCAAGGGGGCCTACAGTGTCTACCAGAGCGTATGGCACTATGGGGAGGTGCTGAAAACCTTCGGGGGCACTGCGCGCACCCTGGATGAAGCGGACGGCGCGGTCCCCGTCGGGGACGGTCTCAACAGTCATGTGGGCTATGCCGTGCTCGATGACAGCCTCTCTATGGACATGGACGAAAACGGCACGCTGCAGCCTTCTGTGTATGCCGGGACGGACCTTTACTTCTTTGGCTACGGCCGGGACTATGCCGGGTGCATCCGGGATTATCTGCACCTCTCTGGTGCCATACCCGTCCTTCCCCGCTACGCTCTGGGCAACTGGTGGAGCCGGTTCTATCCTTATACCCAGGAAAGCTACCTCGCGCTCATGGATGCGTTCCGGGAACACGGTGTCCCTCTGTCCGTCGCTGTGCTGGACATGAACTGGCACGTCACAGACATCGATCCTTCCTTCGGTTCAGGCTGGACAGGATATACCTGGGACCGCGAAAAGTTCCCATGTCCGGAAAAGCTCCTTGAGAACCTGCACTGCCGGGGGCTGCACGTTACGCTCAATGACCATCCTGCAGATGGCATACGGCCCTGCGAGGAGGCCTATGCCAGCATGGCCCGGGCCATGGGCGACGACCCGTCAGATGAAAAGTCCTATCCGTATGACGCCTCCTCCCCTTCATGGCAGGCCGCCTTTGAACAGGCCGTGCTCCGCCCCCTGGAGGAGATGGGCACTGATTTCTGGTGGATCGACTGGCAGCAGAAAGGCGGGAGCCGGGAAGCGCGCATGGACCCCCTCTTCACGCTCAACCATACAAGATTTATCCATGCGCTTTCTTGCGGCACCTCCCCGCTCATTCTCTCCCGCTATGCAGGGCCCGGCAGCCACCGCTATCCGGTGGGCTTCTCCGGGGACACATACGCCACCTGGGCCTCCCTGGCCTTCCAGCCTTATTTCACTGCGACATCTGCCAACATCGCCTATCCCTGGTGGAGCCATGACATCGGGGGACACATGCACGGCACCTATGACCCGGAGCTGACTGTGAGGTGGGTGCAGTCCGGTGTCTTTTCACCCATCATGCGCCTGCATTCCTCTGACAACCCTTTTATGGAGAAAGAGCCGTGGAAATATCCCCCGGAGGCGCAGGCCATCATGACCTCTTTCCTCCGTCTCCGCCACCGTCTGGTCCCATGGCTGTACACCCAAAACGTAATATGCAGTGAGCAGCGCACGATGTTCCTGCGCCCGGTCTATTTTGACGATATGGACAGGGAAGCCTTCCGCGCACAAGGCCAGTACTTCCTCGGGGACGGCATGCTCGTGGCTCCAGTGGTTTCGCCCCTTGATGCGCTTCTCCGGCTCGCCGAGGTAACGGTCTATCTGCCCCGGGGCAGCTGGACGGACCTGTTCACCGGCCGGAGGTACCGGGGCGGCCGCGTGCTCCACATGTACCGCAGTCTCCATACCCTTCCTGTCCTGGTGCCCGACGGGTTCATCCTGCCCATGGACGCAGATGAGGTCCCCCGCAACGGGGCGCCTCTCCCGGAGCGCCTTCTGATCCATGTGTTCCCGGGCAAAGACAGTGAAAGCATCCTGATCGAGGACAATGGCAGGCTCCCCCAGGACAGTTCCTACACGCGTGTCACGACGCGCATGGCCCTGTCAGGGAACACCTTCACCCTGTCCCTGCCCGAGGGCGAAGTGTCCCTCATACCGCCCCAGCGGACTTATACCGTGGCCGTACACGGGGCAGTGAGCCCCGCTCCGGGCACCTGTCCTTCCGGCCATTTTCTGGCAGGGACGCTGAGCTTTCCCATTCTTCCCGGCCAGTCCATCACCCTGCCAGACCCTCCTGACACTGATCCCGATCCCGTCCCATGGATCCGGGACATCCTCATGCACGCACATGTTCCTTTTGATCTCAAAAAAGCTGTGCAGGACACCGCCGACCGTCTGGGTCCCGTCGACTACCTTGCCCAGCTGCACACCCTTTCCCTGCCAGAAGCTTTGCTTGGCGCCATTCTCGAATGCTATTCAGCCTGCTGACAGGCTAAAGAACGGAGGAATCACAATATGGGGAAACAGGCCGAAACAATCTATTCCTGTGATCCCTGGCAGATTGCTGAACACACCTGGAGCGCAGAAAATCATGCTGTAGGGGAATCCGTCTTCTCCCTGGCCAACGAATACATGGGGTTCAGGGACTACGCCGAGGAAGGTGCTGAGGCCAAAGGTCTTGTCGGGACCTACTTCGGGGGCGTCTGGGAATGGGAGGATGAGCACACTGGCGGCTACAAGGGAATTATCCGCCGCGGCCATCATATGGTGTGTGCCCCCGACTACCTGTTCGTGCGCATCTTTTCCGCTCAGGAGACGGTCCGCTTAAACAGCCGCTCACAGGATTACCTGCGCTTTCTGGATTTGCGCACAGGTCTTGTCCATCGCGAATATACCTCGCCCCTTTCAGGCGGGAAACTGCATGTGGCCTTTGACAGGCTGCTGGCTATGGACGCCTTCCGCTGCGCCGGACAGCGCATCACCCTGACTTCAGACACTCCTCTGTCCGTGTGCCTCATTCTGGCCATAGACGGGGGCACTGTGCACAAAAGTGTGGGAAAATGTCTGTGGCAGCGCTGTGACAGCCTCACTGAAGGGAACCGCTGTGCGGTGCGCTTTGCCACCGGGACCACCCATCAGTACGTGGACTGCTGCTTTTCCCTCTTCTCGCCCGTCACCCCTGAGCCCTATGAAGAGGGGGATGTCATTGGCTTTCAGGTACATATTGACCTCGAGCCGGGAAAACCTGTCACACTTGAGCGCCGGATCCTCAATGATGTGTTCCCGGAAAAAGCGCTGGACCTGCAGAAGCTGTCCGGTTCGCTGTCCTTTGAGGATATCCTGGTGCAGAACCGCTCACACTGGGACGCTTTCTGGCGCATCTCCGACGTTGTCATTGAAGGCGACCCTCTCAACCAGCAGGGCATACGCTACTGCCTCTTTCAGCTGCACCAGACCTATCGCGGCCTGGACAGCCGCCACAACATCGGTGCCAAAGGGCTGACCGGTGAAGTCTATTCAGGGCATGCTTTCTGGGACAGCGAAACCTATTGCCTGCCCTATTATCTTTACAATGATCCGGGAGCCGCTCGCAGTCTTCTCATGTTCCGCTACAGCACCCTCCCTCAGGCCAGGGCACGTGCCAAGGAGCTTGACTGCCAGGGCGCCTGTTATCCCATCGCCACCATCAACGGAAATGAAGGCTGCGCACTCTGGCAGCACGCCAGTCTGCAGATGCAGCCGTCCACTGCGGTGGCTTACGCTGTGATGTCCTATGCGGCCGCCACCGGGGACACGGATTTCCTTTTCCACGAAGGCATTGAAATGCTTGTGGACATTTCGCGCTACGTGGTCTCCAGGGGGGACTGGAACGCCGACCGTACAGGGTTCGGGTTCTGGGGCGTGATGGGACCGGATGAGTTCCATATGATGGTGAACAACGACTATTACACCAATGATATGGGGAGAAGGACACTGCTTGACACACTCTGTGTCCTCTCTCAGATGGAGGACCCGGACGCCCTTGTGCCTCCCGGGGAACGGAGCGAATGGAAAAACATCGCGGACCACATGATCGTCCATCAGACGCCGGAGGGCATATTTGAACAGCACGACGGTTATTTTACCCTGCCCCATCTGGATATCCGGGCCATCCCGGTCTCGGACTTTCCCCTGTATGACCACTGGAGCTACGACAGGATCTACCGCACGGATATGATCAAGCAGCCCTCAGTGCTCATGACCATGTTCCTCCACCCCTCGGATTACAGCAAGGAAGAACTGGCCGCCAACTATGATTTCTATGAACCGCGCTGTATCCACGAGTCCTCACTCTCCCCTTCTGTGCATGCCGTCCTTGCCCAGCGCCTGGGGAGGGATCAGGCGGCGGCTGATTTCTTCCGCTTCGCCACGCGCCTTGATCTGGACAATTACAACCGCAATACGGGAGACGGTCTGCACCTGACCAGCATCGCGGCCGCCTGGGTCACCATTGTCGAGGGATTTGGCGGTCTGCAGGTGGACCAGGACGGGATCTGTATCTCTCCCCATCTGCCGGAGGGCTGGGAGCGCTGCACATTCTGTTTCCACGCCG
>CAMNGW010000188.1 GCA_946538615.1 uncultured Clostridia bacterium | reverse complement strand
CCGCTGGCATCATGGTCGGATTGTCTATGGAGAGCACCGTGCCGTCTGTCTTTGTGATATGATAGATGACCCCGGGTATGGTTGTGACAAGGTTCAGATCGAATTCCCTCTCAAGGCGCTGGGTCATGACATCCATGTGCAGAAGGCCCAGGAAACCGCAGCGGAACCCATACCCCAGGGCTACAGACGTCTCCGGTTCAAAGGTCAGCGCCGCATCATTCATCCTTAGTTTCTCAAGCGCTTCTTTCAGGGCTGGGTAATCGGCGCCATCTGCGGGATAGATCCCACAGAATACCATCGGTGTAACCTGCTTATAGCCCGGCAGGGGCTCGTCAGCAGGACAGGCGGCATCGGTAATGGTATCACCCACACGCGTATCTCTTACATCTTTGATGGATGCGGCCACATAGCCGACATCGCCCGGCTGGAGGGCATCACAGGGCGCATAGCCCGGTGAAAATGTGCCGACTTCAACAACGTCAAACTCTCCTCCTGTAGCCATGAGGCGCATACGCATGCCTGGTTTGATGACGCCATCCTTGACGCGGATGAAACAGATTGCTCCTTTATAGTTGTCATAGAAAGCGTCAAAAATGAGAGCTTTAAGGGGCTGTGACGCATCTCCGGCCGGAGCGGGCACATGCGTCACAATAGCCTCCAGTACCGCTTCAATATTTTCTCCTGTTTTGGCTGAAATACAGGGAGCATAGGACGCGTCCAGCCCAATCACATCTTCGATATCCTGCCGGACGACCTCAGGCTGCGCACTGGGCAGATCGATTTTGTTGATAACCGGAATGATCTCAAGATCATGGTCAAGTGCCATATAGCAGTTGGCAAGGGTCTGTGCTTCGATGCCCTGCGTGGCATCCACAACCAGGAGCGCGCCTTCACAGGCGGCAAGCGCACGGCTCACTTCATAGGTAAAGTCCACATGTCCGGGGGTGTCAATCAGGTTCAGTTCATAGGTCTCACCGTCCTGAGCCGTATAATTCATCCGGACCGCTTTACTCTTTATGGTAATGCCGCGCTCACGTTCAAGGTCCATGGAGTCAAGGATCTGCTCGACCATTTCACGCTTGGCAAAAACACCTGTTTTTTCAAGCAGACGGTCAGCAAGCGTACTCTTGCCGTGGTCAATATGTGCAATGATGCAAAAGTTGCGGATTTTATCTATCCGGTCTGACATGCCTACCTCCGTAAATTACAGCTTTTCCTTTTGTCCGATTTTCCGCTCTTTGCCCGATTTCAGGCGCTGGATATTCGTGCGGTGCTGAAAGATACACATCAGTGCAATCAGCCAGGCCCACAAAATAATCAGCACATTGCCTTGAGCGTAGAATATCGAAACGATCAGGGCAAAAAGGGTGACAAGAAGCATGGAACCGACGGAAATATAGCGGAATATCGCGATCACTGCGATACAGATCAGGATGGAAATGGCACCGGCGACAGGATATGTCATCAGCACAACGCCACAGGAAGCAGCCACCCCTTTTCCGCCTTCCATGTTGAAAAAGACCGGCCAGTTATGCCCGATGATGCAGGCCAGGCCCGCCACCATGGCATAGGTGATATCGCCGCCGACCCACCAGCCAATGCCGCAGGCAATTACAGCCTTGGCAAAATCACCGAAGAGCGTGAGAACGCCCCATTTGGTTCCCATGGTCCTCAGCACATTGCTTGCGCCCGTCGAGCCGCTCCCCACTTTGTGCAGGTCAGGTCCATGGGTCAGTTTGCTGAGAATAATGCCCACAGATACAGAACCTAAAAGATAGCCCAATACAATAACAAGAATGTATTTCACAGTGTCGCTCATGATTCATCCTCCCGCTTTCTTTCCCGCATGATCATGCGTACAGGGGTTCCGCTGAAATCAAAGGACTTACGGAAATAGTTCTCCAGATAACGTTCATAGGAGAAATGCATTAATTTTACATCATTCACAAAGAAAATGAAGGTAGGCGGGCACGTGGTCTGCTGGGTAACATAGTAGATTTTCAGACGCCTGCCGTTGCTTGCCGGGGGCTGAAGGTCCGCCATCGCATCGTGAAGGATGTCGTTGAGGATGCCAGTGGGAACGCGCTTGCACGCCTGGGCCCATACCTGTGAAACCATATCCAGAACGGTATGGACGCGCTGACCGGTCTTTGCGGAAAGGAAGATAACCGGCGCATAATCCATGAATTTCAGACCCTCATAGACTTTCTTGCGGTAATCCTCCATGGTGCCGGTATCTTTTTCTATGGCGTCCCATTTGTTGACCACAATGATGGCCGCTTTGCCTTCATCATGGATGATGCCTGCTATCTTCGTGTCCTGCTCCGTGACGCCATCCTGGGCATCGAGCAGCAGCATGGCCACATCGCAGCGTTCTATAGCAGCTATGGAGCGCAGGACAGAATACCTTTCCAGACTGGCATCTTCAATGACAGATTTTTTCCGGATGCCAGCGGTATCAATAATGTTATATACACTGCCATCAGGGGCGCAGAACGTTGTGTCAATAGCGTCGCGGGTAGTCCCGGCAATATCGGATACCATGGTCCGCTCTGTGCCGAGGAGACGGTTCACAAGGGACGATTTGCCGACATTGGGCCGGCCGACAACAGCAAGCTGTACAGGGGGCGTCTCTTCCTCCTGTGCTGAGCCGTCAGGAAAATGGGCACAGATTGCCTCAAGGACATCGCCAAGTCCCATCATATTGGCCGCACTGAGCGCGAGGGGATCGCCGAGTCCAAGTTCATAGAACTCATAGATGGCATCCGTGTACTTGACATCATCAATTTTGTTAATGCACAGAACAACAGGTTTCTTTGTTTTGCGCAGTATGGTTGCGACTTCGCGGTCATCATCGGTCATGCCCTGTTTTCCGTCACAGAAAAAACATATGACATCAGCCGTGTCGATGGCAATTTGTGCCTGGTGCCGCATCTGGGCGAGCAGGACATCCTCGGAATGGACATCAATACCGCCTGTGTCGATCATGGTGAACACATGGTTCTGCCATTCCACGTCCACATAAATCCGGTCACGGGTCACGCCCGGGATGTCCTCAACAATACTGATCCGTTTGCCGGCCACTTTATTGAAAAAAGTCGATTTGCCGACATTGGGCCGGCCTACAACAGCTACTATAGGTTTTGACATGATTTCTCCTCTTAAAGTCTGATAGATGTTATGACAGGTCCAGGCCAGAAATGGCCCTCCAGAAAGCCTCACCGTTGTTCTCCACAATATAAAGGGGTGCAGGGAGCCTGCTTCTTACTTCATCAACGGACATATCGTCCAGAAAAAGGTCGCCTTCATTGCGGATCATGTTACGGCAGATCAGAAAAGCATCACAAACTTCATCCTTCAGCTGGCCCACAAGGTCCTGACCGGTAATCAGGCCCGTGACAGTCACAGACTCGCCAAAAAAATGGTTGATGATGGGCCTGACCTTTACTTCTGTGCCTTTGGGCTGGAAGGTATCGCACCATCTCTGCATATTTCCGGCAATACTTGTCCCGCATGCAATAACCAGACGGCGGGGCTCAGTCCTGGCAACCGGTTCGTCCTCGGCGGCAAAGCGGAGGTCTGTCTCAAACATGCGCAGCATGCCTACACCGTTTTCGATCTGCGGATAGTCTTCATATGCTTCATCATCCGGCAGGGGCTGCCCTGACAGACAGTAAAACTCATCCGCAGGATAGACAAAGCGGGTGCCCAGCGTGTTAAGGTTCTCCTGCTGCCAGACCTTGCACTTTTCAAGCAGTTCATTGGCCATATGCGCATCATACGGCCTGATATATGGCAGACCTTCTCTGAAACGTGTCAGGCCAATGGGCACAAGAGCGACCGACTGTGCATAAGGATAGAATGTCCTCAGGTCGCGCAGCGTATGCTCAAGGACTTCTCCGTCGTTCCATCCGGGGCAGAGGACCACCTGGCAATGAAAGCGCAGTGAGGCCTTAGCAAGCATGCCCAGCCGTTCCATCAGCTTGGCAGCCATCGGGTTGCGCATCATGGCCACACGGACCTCAGGATCAGTGGCATGCACGGAAATATACAGAGGAGATACCCTTCTGCGGATGATCCGGTCAAATTCCTGGTCCGTAATATTTGTCATGGTGATGTAATTGCCCATCATTAAGGAAAGGCGCCAGTCATCATCCTTGACATAAAGTGTTCTGCGCATGCCAGGCGGCATCTGGTCAATAAAACAGAAGATGCAATGGTTCGTACAGGGTCTGGGTGCCGATACGATGGACTGGTCGAGGGTAATGCCCAGGGGTTCCCAATCTTTTTTTCTGACATGAATGGTCCTGGATTCGCCATTCCTTGTCACTATGTCCATATCAAAGGAGGATGAAGCAGTGAGCGCCTGATAATCAATCTGGTCAATCACAGGTTCACCTGCGATGAGATGCATTTCGTCACCGCTTTGCAGACCAAGCCGTTCTGCAATGGATCCGGGTTGGACATGCGTTATTTTACTGGGCAATCCATACACCTCTCTTCATGGGGGCCATTCCCCATAATGCATTATCGGACATGCCCGCTCAAATGTCAAATACCATTCATATCAGTACAGCCCCGCAAAAGAAAGTACAGGTGCCAGGCGGGACGACGTGATCCGGATGCGGATGGCATCGGCTGACAGGTGAAGAGGCACAATTTTCCTGTTCCCGACAGTTGTACCCGTATATACGGTGCGGACAGCGCCACCATCCAGCGCTTCAACGGTGAACCCTTCAATACGCTGCCCCTCCCAGATGGCTTCCCGCAAAACGAGATAGGAAAGGTCTTTTTTCTCAGGGAGTGAAACAGTAAAAACAGGGGTTTCAACTGGGGCCGCATAACTGGCCTTATCATCCTTTGCCAGGCAGGACAGGGGATGCCCGGGGTTTTCATCGCCTGAAAACTGGGCATTTTCCGTCAGATTGTCCCTGAAAGCAGCTCTTAGCCACTCTCCGAATTCGTGCAGCCGTTCCACATCATATGGGGACAGACGCCCGGAAGGCATGGGCGGGATATTCAGAAGGAAATTGGCGTTCCCTCCGGCTGAGCGCAGATAGATATCCTGAAGACAGGCTAAAGATTTGACCTGACTGTCTTCCTGTGTATGGTAGAACCAGCCCGGCCGTATACTTGTATTGACCTCAGCCGGGTACCAGATCAGCTCAGGCTCATCCTTCAGGGCTTCTCGGCTGCCAAGATCAAGGTCCCTGGCGCGAAGGGGCTTCATGCGGAACGAGGTGTCGTCAGCTTTCTGGCTCAGTGATGCGATCCGTTCGGTATCCAGCATGCGCTTTGAGACAACGCTCCATTCACTGGGCCGTGTGGCACCGGCTTCGTTCCCGCACCATCTCACGTCAGGACCGCACACGCACATACATGCCTCTGGCTGCAGCCTTCTTACCGTCTCATAATATCTGTCCCAGTCATAATACTGCTTTTTGCCGTTTGGTCCTTCTCCGCACGCACCGTCGAACCAGACAGCAAACACGGGGCCATATCCCGTCAGCAATTCTGTGAGCTGTGAAACAAAGTAGTCATCATAAGCTTTCCCCTGGCCATAGCTCGCCTCGTGGCGGTCCCATGGGGAGAGGTAAATTCCAAAGGCGAGGCCGGCCTCATGGCAGGCCCGGGAAACTTCGGCCACAACATCCTTTCCGAAAGGACTGTTTTTTACGCTGTGTTCCGTGTACCGGCTGGGCCACAGGCAGAACCCGTCATGGTGCTTGCATGTCAGGATCAGCCCTTTCATGCCGGCATCCCGGATGGCTGCTGCCCACTGATCGGGTGAAAAATCAGTCGGCCGGAAAAGGGCAGGGGACTCTGTACCGTCTCCCCATTCCTTATCTGTATAGGTGTTGATTGAATAGTGGACAAAAGCATAAAAATTGAGGTCAGTCATGGCCAGCTGTCTGTGGCTTGGCCGTACCCCAGCGAGTTGTTCAGCAGTATGCATACGCTACACTTCTTTCTGTTGATTCGTTTGCTTGCAAGAGCACAGAGCATCATGTAAAATAAAGATACGCCCGGCATATGGGCCAGATCTGACACAAAAGGGGTTCCGGACATGCGTTCAGCCATCTCTCTTTTCCTGATATTCCTCCTCACGGGCGTTCTGTCCGTTCCAGCTCTCTCCGAGAGCGTGCATTACGGCGAAATGACCTTTGACCCGTCGAGTGAATCCATCGACCTGAAGGACACGAAAATCACGGATTTTGCATCTTTTTATGATTTTCTTGAGCAGTTCCCGCACCTGAAACGTGTGGATATGTTTGCAACACCTGTCAGCCGCCTGAAAATCCAGGATATGGAGGCGCGTTTCCCGGATGTGGAATTCGGCTGGACCATACAGTTTGCTGAACACACTTTCAGAACAGATGTCACCGCCTATTCCACGCTCCACATGTCCAATGCAAAGAAACACGGCAATGCGGACATTTCCCTGGTCAGATACTGCAGGAACCTGAAGGCACTGGACATCGGACATAATTCCGTGACGGACCTCTCTTTTCTGTATGATCTTCCGGATTTGCGCGTCCTGATCATTGCGTGCAACGATGTGACGGATATCACCCCGATCGGGAGCCTGAAACATCTTGAGTACCTGGAGGTCTTTACCAACAATATCCGTGACATATCGGCGCTCTCAGGCCTTGACCACCTCATGGACCTCAATATTTCCTATAATTACATAGGAGATATCACACCTCTGTTCTCCCTGAAGAGTTTAAAGCGCTTATGGTCGTGCCGTTCGATCAACCGGGGCATGAACATGTCCCTTAGTCCTTCGCAGATCAATGACCTGAAAGCAGCCTTCCCCGATCTTGAACTGAACAACGCCTCAAATCCGACAGGGGGGACCTGGCGCGAACACCCGCATTTTGATGTCATCCACAGCATGTTCCGCACAGGGGTCTATGTCCCGTTTGAAGACTCCTTTCTCGTCGATGAGGAAGCGCCAGAAATGACAGTGACTGTCATTCCCCAGCCAGAACGGACAGAGGAACCGGAATCCCAGACACCTCAGGCAGAAGAAGCGGGAGCTGATACAGTTCCTGAATCTTCCGAGGCTCCCGTTCCGCAACCGCTGTCCTCACCAGAGCCCGGGCCATCTCCATCTCCCAGAAAAATTGAAGTCCGGGTCCTGCCCGGCAAAAAGTATCGGGTAGGTGGCCCCGACTCGTAATGAGTCGGGGTTGCCCTCCCACACCGCTC
>CAMNGW010000187.1 GCA_946538615.1 uncultured Clostridia bacterium | reverse complement strand
CAGCAGTATCCGTGTTCCGGACCGTTTTCAGTCACCGCCTGCCTTTGTTCAGCGCACCTGCAGGCGGCGTGCTGTTGCCAGCTGAATCCTTCAGGCTGCCATCTGCGGAGGATTCATAGCGGGCAACTTTTCCAGTAAAAAGTGAACAGGCAATCTGAAGCTTTGAAGCACTGACGGTCAGATATGGGCCATCCCTGTCAGGCTGACCGCCATCTTCTGCAAAGGTATCAGATAACATTGGCCCCACTGTCTCATCAGATCGTCCTGTCCCGCTCTTTTACCCTGTACTGATGAGGGGAAATGCCTTCTAATCTGCGGAAAAGCTGGCAGAAATGCGATACATTTTTATACCCGGAGCAATTCGCAATATACTCAATGCTCTGGTCCGTATTGTTCAGAAACAGCTTGGCCTTCTCCATGCGGACAGCTAAAATCATCTCTTTGACTGTAATGGGGCTGTTTTCCTTGAAAATCCGGTAGAGGTGGGATCGTTCAATGCCAACATGTGTCGCCACATCCTCAGCCGTGATTTGCGCTGCGCAGGCGTTGTCCCGGATATAGGCTACGGCATCATAATAGTATCTGGAGCTGCAATGGTCAGGCTGCTTTTCCTGCTGAACCAGGCTGCTGAAGATCTGGTACAGATGCCCCAGCAGTTCCAACTGCGTCGCCATGGTATTGCTGCGGAGACTAGCGATCGCGCTCATGTGCTCGGTCATTAACTGATGATCCGGCGCGCTGAGCACCAGCTTAGATTCTGTAAAGCCACAGCATGATAAGAGTTCATGACACGCTATCCCATTAAAGCCTACCCAATAATACTGATAAGGGTTCTCCACATCTGCCCGATAGGAAACTTCTGTATACGGTTCAATCAAAAAAAGATCACCGGCCTGAATCGGATACTGCTGTCCTCTGCAGCGATAAGTTCCTTCTCCGCCAATCAGATAATGGATGATGTAGTGATCATACATAGCGGGCCCTGATATCCATCCCGGGGACCGCCATTTTTTTATGCCGCTCTGACATACATACAAGGATTTTGAGGAAATGTCTTCGGTCGTATAAGCGTTGTAAATCAGGAGCTGATCCTCATCAGGGTGGTCCTGACGGTTCAGGATGTTTGTCAGCTTCACAGTGGCTTTTTTCAAAGTGACTTCCTTCTTTCCCGGCTGTCAGTGTTTTACTGTCATATACCTGCGGGGAACGTTCCGGTATAACCCGTTCTGCTCCGCCATCTCTGCCTGACTCATACTTTATTCACACAGAAGGTCCTGCAGCCTTTCACCGGGATCTCCCGGTACTCCCGGAAAATACTTTTGCATGCCCGGTCTCCTCCTGTTACATTGCATATAAGCATTGTACTTCCGGTCATGCGTATTTGCAAAGCGTTTTTTACGTGACTTTTTTGTCCATTTTACGGTTCCTGATCTTCTGCCGCCACTTTCATGATCAGTCTGTCACCTTTGCTGCTCTTTACGGCATGCTGTCCCATTTCTGTCATTTCCATATACAGAGAAAACCGCCCTCAGTACAGACTGTGGGCGGTTCCCCTGATCCTTTATGATAAAGTGCGTATCTTCCAGCATGACTGTTATGCATACCGCGCACATCATCCTGCTGATACACCCCTGAAATGCAGATGGAATGAGGGACATAATATGACATGCAGATGAGCCATTCTGCTGCCGTGCCGGCTGACCGTCAATCGAGTTTCAGGATCAGACCAAGGACATGTTTTGCGGCACGTTCCAGTTCCCTACGGTTCAGTGCGCCCTTTTCCATTGCTTCAAGCAATCTGTCAGGGAAACCACAGGCCATTTTGACATCGTTGCCCGCGGCACATTCCTTGTAATGCTCCCCCGCTGTCCACCAGTCTGTGCTGACCATGCCTTCATAGCCCCATTCCTCACGGAGGATCCCATTGAGCAGATCATTGCATTCACTGGCCCTGTGCCCGTTGATGATGTTGTAACTTGTCATAACGGACCATACATCATAGGTCCTGCAGCATATCTCAAAGGCCTTCAGATAGATTTCGCGGATCGCACGCTCGGACGCCCTTGAGTCAGCCTGGCGGCGGTTGGTCTCTTTATTATTGAGCGCAAGATGTTTGACCATGGCTGCAATGCCATTGCTCTGAACGCCTGCAATGAGATTGCCCGCCAGGTGTCCGGTGAGAAGCGGGTCTTCTGAATAATATTCAAAGTTGCGCCCGCAAAGAGGGTTCCGGTGTATATTCACAGCAGGTGCCAGCCACACGCCAATATTGTTCTCTTTCACTTCTTCTCCGGCAGCACGTCCCACAGCCCTTGTCACTTCTTCATTCCAGGTACATGCCAGAAGGCACGCACAGGGGAAAGCTGTTGTCACCACATCAAGGCCGGGACGGATCCGCAGACCTGCAGGCCCATCGGCAGACATGACGTTGGGCACGCCATACTGGGGAAGGTTTCCATAACCGTATGTATTCGCCACGCCAGTATTCGGCTGTCCTCCCAGCATCCAGGCCAGGTCCTCATCTGACAGGGCTGACACAAAAGCATCAAGGTCCATCTCATTCCTGACAACAGCCATGAAATCCGGTTTTTTCTCACGAGAAGAGGGAATGCCCCTGACAGCAGGCGGCATACCGTTTGCTGCACTCTCAGGCAGCGGCTCAAGGGCGTTTGCATCGGGATCATTCGGGGTGCCCAGCGGCAAAGCTTCAAAAGAGCCGTCTGCAAGCATTCTTCTTTCCAGCTGCGTCGGTACCATTCTGGGGGAAAGCTGTTCTATGATCTGGTCTTCATCGAGCGTAAGGACAAAATCAGATTGAGGGGCACGCACACTCGTACCCACAAAGAACAGGTAGTCGCCCTTTTCCAGGACCCAGGCAGACTTCTGTACTTTTCCCAGATCGTCATAGGACGCCATGTCCCTGATGGGGAAGCGCAGTATCATCTGCTGGGTTTCCCCGGCTTCCAGCCTGCGTGTCTTTTTCCATGCCACCAGCTGTCTGGACGGTTTCCCTAATTTTCCCTGAGGGGCGCCATAATAAACCTGAATGACCTCTTTGCCCGGATAATCGCCTGTGTTTGTCACAGCAAGATGTATGACGATCTCCTCACCTTCTTTTTGGACCTGAGGCTCTGAAAGGGCAAAGCTGGTGTAGGACAGACCGTATCCGAAAGGATAATTCACTTTTTGGGCCGCACCCGGCACCGTTTCAAAGTATCTGTACCCGACATAGATGTCTTCTTCATAGCTGACATAAGAATCAGAGGTATAAAAGCCTTCTGTGGAAGGATAATCTTCAAGGCTGGCAGCAAAGGTGTCCGCCAGCTTTCCGGAAGGTGTGTCCAGTCCGAGAAGAAGTTCTGCTTCTGCAAATCCTCCCTCCAGACCTGCCTGCCAGCCGATGAGGGCCGCATCGATTGCCGGATCGTCCTTAAAAAAGGACGTATCAAATACGCTGCCCACATTGAGGACGACAATGACTTTGTCAAAGGCCTTCTTTACCTTTTCAAGCATTTCCACTTCTTTTTGCGTGAGCACGTAATCCCCGTCAGGATACAGCGTTTCAGACAGCTGGAACCTGGGATCGTTCTTCCATACACCCACATGGTCCTTGATCGGGTCCTGAGCGCTTTTGCGATCCCAGCCTTCGCTGGAAAAACGGCTGATGGAGACAATCGCCGTGTCTGCAAAGGCTGCCGCATGGGCCACAAGGTCATCCGGAAGGTCAGGCTCCTGCATGAGACCGGGTGCGCGGCCGTCCTCATAGGCATTCCTGACGTACTGAGCGTAAAACCCATCTGTCCCTTCAAAGACGGTGACATACTCAGGGAAATTTTTAAGGCCATCTGCAAGGTTATGCACATAAGGCACCGTCACATCTCCGCTGCCCCCGCCCCCCTTGACATAATCGTAGGTGCCTTTCCCGAACAAGGCAACTTTTGTTCCCTTTTGCAGCGGCAGGGCTTTGTTGTCATTTTTCAGCAGTACCATGCCTTCCTTTGCTGCCTGGAGGCTCAGCCGGATATGTTCGGGACTCGCAGTCACTCTCGTGCCGTTCTTGCCCAGGGGGAGATTGGGCTGATGCTCAATGCGGTTCCATTTGTTCATATGGTGAACTTTCCTTTCTGATTCAAATATAGATACATTCAGTGCGGGAGATGATCAGCCGGATGCCTCTGTAAACTGAATCCGGACTGTGCTAGCATGGAACAACCTGCCGGCCTTGTCAAGACCCGGTATGGTCCTTTTTTTTGATTTATTTCTTTTAGACCTGCTCTCTTTTTTCTCTTTCATCATAATCAAAGATTGTGTATACTTTCCGGGCCTGCGGGCAAAAACTACTGAAGGACAGAATCATGAAAAAAGTACTTG
Source organism: uncultured Clostridia bacterium (assembly GCA_946538615.1). Lineage (GTDB taxonomy): Bacteria > Bacillota > Clostridia > Christensenellales > Aristaeellaceae > UBA2943. The sequence goes on along the minus strand of CAMNGW010000187.1, from coordinate 2,875 downwards.
AATTTTTCAGACATGAAATGATGCTGACGCTTTCTGTACTGGCAGCAGCAGCGGCTCTTTTCATCACACCGCCGACAATCGGCCTGCTCCACGCCATTGACTGGCACACACTGGGAACCCTTCTGATGATGCTCTGTGTTCTGGAAGGTTTTAAAAAAGAAAACATTTTCCGTCCGCTGGTCCATCTGGGCAGTCATATGAAACAGATCACCGGGCTCACCCTTTTTCTTGTTTTCGGCGTGTTTTTTACGTCCATGTTTGTTACAAACGATGTTTCCCTGATCATTTTTGTTCCCCTGACGATCCTCCTGTTCCGCAGCAGCGACAAAGAAGCATATATCCTTCCTGTACTGACTTTTGAAAACATAGCTGCCGTACGGGGTTCTCTTCTCACACCCTTCGGCAGTCCCCAGAACCTCTTTCTTTTTGGGCAGGCTGATATCACAGCCTGGCATTTTATGCTCCATATGCTTCCTTTATGTGCCCTTTCTGCCCTTCTGCTGATTGCCTTTATTCTGTTCCTCTACCGCAAGGATCTCCATGAGCCTGTCGTGTCGGAATCATCTGATGAACCCTGGACATCCGAAGGCAGGGTCCGGCGAATTGTCTATATCTGTCTTTTCCTTATGATTATTGCAGTGATTGTCACACGCACCGGGCTCTGGCCCTATGCCGTTGCCGTCGTCCTTGCGGCCATCCTGATCATGGACCATACGATCCTGTTTCAGGTGGATTATGTCCTTCTTGTCACTTTTTTGTGTTTCTTTGTTTTCTCCTCATCGATAACTGCCAACCCTGAGATATCCGGACTGCTCAGACAGGCTGTCGCCGGCAATGAATACTGGTGGGCCCTGGGTGTGAGCCAGGTGATATCCAACGTACCTGCAACCATCGTCCTCTATCCTTTCTCACAGAATTTTGCCGGCCTGATATACGGCGCTGATACTGCGGGCCTCTGTTCGCTGATCGGCTCCCTGGCCTCTGTGATCAATTACAGAATCTATGTCCGTTCTTATCCCGGCAAAGGAAAAGATTTCATACGTGTCTTTACCCTCATCAGCTGGGCGTTCTTTCTTATCGTTGTCATACCAGGCTATCTTCTGAGCCGCTGGCCTTTCTTCTGATCATCTTCTGTGCAGACCTTCCCGCTCTCATCCTGCAGCACCCTCTATGCACTCTGCACAGATGGCTGAAGCGGTCCATTTTTCAGCAGGTCTTCTATCCTGACATCCCCTTTTCCTGTTCTTGTGCGCTTTGCCATTTTCATTCTGATCTTTATCGACGGCTGCTCCTTTTACGGGAAATTCCACATTGAACGGTACCTATTCCATCACTGCCTGATTTCCTGCAGGGAGCGGCCGAGACGGAGGACAGCCATGCAGATTATTATTCATGTGGATATGGATGCTTTTTATGCATCTGTTGAGATGAGGGACAATCCCGCTTTGCGCGGCAAGCCGCTCATCATCGGTTCGCTTCCCCACGAGCGCGGTGTAGTTGCCACATGCAGCTACGAAGCACGCAAGTATGGTGTCCACTCTGCCATGAACATCAAAGATGCTTTTCGTCTGTGTCCCAATGGGATCTATATGCATCCCAATTTTGAAAAATACAGGGCCGTATCCGCTCAGCTGCATGAGATCTGGAACACCTACGCCTCAGCTTCAGAGACCATTGCGCTTGATGAAGCCTACCTCGATGTGACTTCCAAAGCAGGAAATTGGGAAAAGGCCCGTGAATTCGGCCATGCCATCAAACAGCGCACCCGTGAAGAACTGGGACTCACGTGCTCTGTTGGCATAGCCTATTCCAAGACAGCCGCCAAGATCGCCAGTGAAGAAAAAAAGCCGGATGGCTATTTTGTCATCCCCACGCCACAGGATTTTGTCAATCTGATCATCGACCGGGACGTGCGCGTCCTTTACACTGTCGGTGCAAAAACAGCTGAAAAGCTGAACCGTGCAGGCATCCGGACCGTCAGGGACATCCAGGAAAAACAGCAGGAAGTGATACGGCTCCTTGGCAAGCAGGGGGAATGGATCACGCAGATCGCATTTGGTCAGGATGACCGCAAAGTGACCGCATACAGGCCTGAGGATGCGAAATCACTGAGCCGGGAGCTCACCTTTCAGGCCGACGTGGATGATTACGCCTTCCTTCAGGATGTCCTTCTCCTTTTGTCCATAAGCGTTGAGCGCAGGGCTGCCCGTGTGAACCTTTACGGGGAGGGCATATCCCTGAAGGTCACTTATGCAGATATGAAAAGCATCACCCGTTCCAGACTTGTCCCTCCCACCCGCTCCGCGGCAGCCATCTGGCTTGAGAGCGTCAAGCTGCTTGACGAAGTCCCTCACAGGCCCGTCCGGCTCATTGGAACCGGTCTTTACCATCTCACAGGGGAAAATGGGCGCCAGTTAAGCTTCGACGATTTTCTTCCTGAAGTGGCACACAATCAGGAGGCGCTGGTTAAGACCGCACTGGAAGGGCTGCAGCAGCATTACAGGCTTGATTTTGCCAATAATCTTCACCGTATTTTTCAGGGTGAGACGTTATATAAGACCATAGATTACATGCGCAGGCACAAATAAGCGCCTGCACCTGCGTCCTGCTTCAGTTCAAGCTTGTCAAAACCAGAACAGTATGTTATATAGTTCATGGTTATCAAAAAATGCTCATGGCATTTTATAGGGCGTGAAAACATGAAAAAAAATCTTTTGATTTTGGGTAATGTACTCATGGTACTGGCCCTGATCCTGTTCGTCTTTATCTATGCCGGCCAGGAGCAGCATGAGTTCCTGCTGTCGCGCAAAGACGCATTTGAAAACATGACAGTAGCCATGGAACAGGTCGCTACCAATTATCTCATCGGAGAACA
>CAMNGW010000186.1 GCA_946538615.1 uncultured Clostridia bacterium | reverse complement strand
TATGAGATGGCAGCAGCATGGCTGAGAAAGGTATGCGCATAGAAATCGGAAACGAGGACCCCGCTGTCTTCCCTGAGCCCCTCCTCTGTCTGCGTCCCCCGCCAGCCGCTTCCGTCAGGAAAAACGGCCCGGATGGAAACAACATCTTTCTCCTGTCTCTCAATCAGTACACCGTCCGTCATCACCCTGGGCGCCACTTCAGGTACGGCCTCTTTCCGGAAGACGCGCAGGCCCAACACAAAAATCACAAGGGCAACAAGCGGCAAAGCGTAAACCCACCATCTTCTGTCGTGTTTCTTATGGGTCTTCCGTCTGACTTTTTCCACTTTGCAAACCTCCCTCTTTCCTGTGGATACGGACGACTGAGTATAGCACGTCCTGGCCCGGATTCAAGCACACAAATCCTTTTATTCCAAGCATCTTAAGTGAATTTCCGCGTTGACAGCAGCGCAGATACCCGCTATAATGCCGGGGAACCGTCAAGGCGGTTCCATCTTTTTTATTTTGCTCTTTCTCATATGAAAAGCAATCTCCCCCTCCATTTGTGAGGGGGCTTACATTCAAAAAGGGGGTGCTTTGCTTTATGGCAGAGCAGAAAAGACTGATCACAAAAGAAGGCCTGCAGAAACTGCAGGATGAACTCGACCGCCGCATGAGCGTCGACCGCAATGAGATCGCTAAGGAAATTGAGTTTGCACGCAGCTATGGCGACCTGTCTGAGAACGCGGAATATACGGAAGCCAAAAATAAGCAGACCGAGAACGAAACCCGTATCGCCTACCTCCAGGACGAGATTGCAAGCCTTGAAGTCGTTTCCGAGGAAGACATCTCAACAGAAGAGGTACAGGTCGGTACAACAGTGAAAATTAAAAATACTGACAAAAAGACGACGATTGAATATGCCATTGTCGGCGCCAATGAGTCAGATCCCTTCAATAATAGGATTTCCGACGAATCTGCTGTCGGACATGCCTTGGTTGGCCACAAAGTTGGCGAAAAAGTGGAAGTCGATGTCCCCGCAGGGACACTGCACTTCAAGATCCTTGAAATTCACCGCACGGCAGATGAGACACACTGATTTCCGGAAGGAGTTATTCCATGCCTGATTACCCGACCACACCCCATACCCCTGAACTTTCAGAACAGGAAATTATCCGCCGGCAGAAGCTGCAGGGGCTCATTGACACAGGTAACAATCCCTATCTGATCACCCGCTACGGCGTTACCCATCATTCGAAGGATATTATTGACCATTTTGATGAGCTCGAAGGCCAGACGGTCTCCGTTGCCGGGCGCATGATGAGCCGTCGCGTGATGGGAAAAGCCAGTTTCGCCCATCTCCTTGATGGCGCCGGTGACATCCAGTTCTATGTCCGCCGTGACGATATTGGTGACGAGGCTTATGCTGCTTTTAAAAATGACGACATCGGCGACATTTTCGGCGTCACCGGAAAGGTTTTCAAGACCAAGACCGGTGAAGTCTCCATCCACACAGAAAGCCTGACCCTCCTCACCAAATCCCTGAAGGTGCTTCCCGAGAAGTTCCACGGTCTTACCGACACCGATCTGAGATACCGGCAGCGCTATGTTGACACGATTGTGAACCCCGAAGTGCGCGATGTCTTCCGCAAGCGCAGTGCCATCATATCCGCCATCCGCGAGTTCCTTGACGGACGCGGTTTCCTCGAAGTGGACACCCCTGTCCTTCAGACCGTCGAAATCGGTGCCAGCGCCAAGCCTTTCCGGACGCACCACAATGCCCTGGACCTTGATATGTTCCTGCGCATTGAGACCGAACTCTATCTCAAGCGGTTGATTGTGGGCGGGTTTGAGCGTGTCTATGAAGTGGGCCGCATTTTCAGAAATGAAGGCATGGACGCCACACACAACCCGGAATTCACATCGGTTGAGACCTATGAGGCTTTCTCCAATTATGAAGAATGCATGGAAATGGTCGAACAGATGTATGAATTCATCTGCATGAAGGCTCTGGGCACAACGGACGTTGAGTACCAGGGACAGATTATTCACATGAAAGCGCCATGGAAGCGCATCACGATGGCCGATGCTGTCAAGGAAGCATGCGGTGAGGACTACGCCACATGGCAGAGCGTCGATGATGCCCGTGCAGCCTGTGCCAGACAGCACGTGGAAGTGGAAAAGACAGACGGCCGCGGCAAGTGCCTTGAAGCCCTGTTCGACGCCTTTGTGGAGCCCACGCTGATCCAGCCCACTTTCATCATGGATTACCCTGTTGAAATTTCTCCGTTAGCCAAGCGCAAGCCTGACAATCCTGACCTGACTGAACGTTTTGAATTCTTCATTACCGGGCACGAGATGGGGAACGCCTTCTCCGAGCTCAATGACCCCATCGACCAGCGCCGCCGCTTTGAGGATCAGGCTGCGGCCCGTATCGCACAAGGTTTCCATGCAGAAGTCGATGAAGACTTTGTCACGGCCCTGGAATATGGCATGCCCCCAACGGCAGGTCTTGGTTTTGGTGTGGACCGTCTCGTCATGCTTTTGACCAATTCCCCCACCATACGTGACGTTCTCCTCTTCCCCACCATGAAACCACAGAGCAAATAAGCATCCCGGACAGCTCTGCGGCTGTCCGGTTTCTGATTTTTCTGCCTTGTGAGGTGACAATGTATGAAAACACCCCTGAACAAGAAAACCATCTCCCGGCACTTCCAGTACAGCTGGTGGATGTACGTTCTCTCCGGATTGCTCTGTTTCTTTTTCTGGAACCTCTTCTTTACCATGACAGCACCGCGTACCCCTGAGGATCAGAAGCTTGAGGTTTACATCTATGCCTATGGCGACAATGAGACGGCCAATCAGTATCTGAGCCAGGTACAGGCACAGGAAATGCAGGATGTTCTGGAAATGAGCGCAATGTACCTGCTGCCGGATGACAGCAGTGGTCTTATGGTGCTCGCAACCCGTCTCATGGCAGGCGAGGGAGATATTTTCCTCCTGCCCCGCGACGCATTCCAGAGCTATGCCACACAGGGCCTGTTTGTTGCCATCGAAGGACTCGAGGGCATTGCCGAACAGTGCGAAGCTGCCGGGGTCAACCTCGAGCGGGGCTGGCGCAAAAACCAGGATACAGGAGAACGGCACCTGTATGGTATTCCTGTCTCATCCATGCCCGGACTTGCTGCCTGGTCCTACACAACAGGCGAAATGTACCTGTGCATCCGTTATGACAACGGAAATGACGAAAACGCTGAAAAGCTGGTCCGCATCATGCTGCGGGATTATCTTCCCGCCCCTGTAAGCGCGGAAACCTGATCGTGCCCCCAGACTGCCTGCCAGGCAGTCTTTTTCTGTTCCCGCTGATTCTGTGGTTACACAAAGAAAGGATGGGTCTTTATGCATATCACCTCAGTGCCCCAGGTCCGCAGCGGCATGCCGCTGGGCGGACTTGGTACGGGCAGTATCGAGCTGCAGCCTGACGGCGAGTTCCATTTCTGGCAGATCCATAATCCCCAGATCTTTTCCCGTGACTGCCGGGACATCCCGCATCCGGACCGGGGCGAAAAGGAAGCAGGCAGCCTTTCTTTTTACCTCACAGCAAGCATGGGCCAGGAGAAATGGCTCCGCCGTCTTGGGTTCGGCTTCCCCCGCTGTCAGGACCCTGAGGGTGAAGAATACAATGACCGGATGCATTCCAGAATCAAAACGGTACAGCGTATTGAATATGATGCAGCTTTTCCGGTGGCCCGTCTGAACTATCTGGACCATGCTCTTCCCGTTTCATGCCGTCTTGAAGCCGTCTGTCCCTTTGTTCCCCACGATGCTAAAACGTCCGGCACACCCGGCTTTTTCCTGACTTTTACCATTCAGAACACGGCCAGTCTGCCTGTTACTGTCTCCCTTGCCGCCAAAGTACGTTCCTACTTTTCCGGAGGTTTACCGTTAAACTCATATGAAGCCAGCGGGTCAGAGCATTCTCTGAGCATCTCTTCCGGTTCTTCTTCCCTGACACTGTCCATGTCAGGCAGCGGTCTGTCTGCCATCCCCGGAGATTACAGCAAATACATGGACGAATATGTATCCTACGGTGAATTCGGCGTAGCAGAGGAGTCCTGGCTCTTTGACCTTCTGCAAAGCGGTAAACTCCCTGTGTCTTCCAGCGAGCCTTCATGGCGGAGGATGCCCCTGCTTCCGGAAGGCGAGGTCCTTGCACTCTCAGAAGCGGATGTCACAGGGCTCCTTGAGACAGCGCGGATGCATGGGTTTTCCCGTAGTATCCTAGAGCGGGTCCTGGCTGTCCGACCGGACCTTATGTCTTCGGATGAGGGGCGGCGCAGTCTCCTCCGCTGCGTCATGCACAACGCAGGAAGACTTGATTCCATGGGCTCCTGGGGCGATGGTGCCCTCGCGTCCTGCTTTACCCTGAACCCCGGGGAAACTGTGGAAGTCCCTGTCGTTCTCGCATGGTTCTTCCCCGGTCTTTACAGTGCCAGCGGCCAGCGCGTCGGACACGTCTATGAGAACTGGTTCAGCCACGCCAGGGATGCGGCCATCCATCTTCTCAGGAACAGAAATGCCATTCTCCAAAAAGTCCGTCTGTTTTCCGAAAACCTGTATCATACATCCTTTGACCCTGTCTTTGCCGATGCTGTGTCCATCCAGCTTGCCAATCTTGTCAAAAGCAGCTGGTGGACAAAGGATGATCAGTTCGGCATCTGGGAGGGACTCGGCTCCTGTGGACTGCATACCACAGATGTCGCCTATTACGGGACCTTTGCCCTGGCAACACTTTTTCCGGAGCTTGAATGCAGTCAGATGAAGATGGGCGCCCGTTTCCAGCGTGAAGACGGAAGAGTGCATCATTTCTTCACGCCTGACTTTTCTGGTGTCGACAACGGTTTCGAACGCGTTGATATGAACTCGCAGTTTGTTCTGATGGTCTGCAGGGATTATCTCTGTACAGGGGACTCAGACTTCCTCAGGCAGATGTGGCCGCATGTTGAAAAAGCAATTGCCAGCCTTTCCCTGCTTGATACGGACAAGGATGGACTGCCTGACAGAGACACACATGCCAATACCTATGATGCCTGGCATTTTTCTGGGACGTCCACCTTTATCTCCGTTCTCTTCCTTGCCGCTTTACAGGCCGCCGCTTTCATGGCCGGCCAGCTGGGTATCCCCTGCACATACGGGGAAAGGTTCGAGCATTCGCGCAATCAGGTGGACAGTCTGCTCTTCAACGGGGATTACTATGATCTCTGGAAGGACGGGGAAGTGACTGACAGGTGCTGCATGACCGACCAGCTCAGCGGCGAATTCTATTCCAGGTACATCGGCCTTGGCGGTTTTCTTACGGACGCACATGTGGACAAAGCCCTAGAAGCCGTGTACCGATACAACTATTCTCAGGAGAACGGACTGATCAATGCAAGCTATCCGCCGGGTGAGAAGGCAACACTTTATACTTACCGCAACTGTCAGGCCACGGCCAACTGGTCCGGCGTTGAATATGAACTCGCAGCCTTTTTCCTGATGACAGGTCATGCAAAAGAAGGGCTTGATGTTGTCCGCAACGTGGATGAACGCTACCGGCGCGCTGGCGAACCCTTTAACCATTCTGAGTGCGGCGACCATTATTACCGTCCCCTCTCCAGTTTCTGCCTTATACAGGCGCTCAGCGGCATGCGTGTGATACCGGCACTGAGAAGCGTGCAGATCCAGAACAGCCTCCTTCAGACAGACTCTCACGCACCCTGGATCAGCACCACAGGTTTTGGACAGCTCAAAAGACTGCGGGACGGCTGGCAGATTACCTGCCTGTCAGGGACGCTTGAAGCAGATACGCTCCTTGTGGACCATACGCGGTACCCTGTTTCTCTGTTTCTGCACCCCGGGGAATCGTTCCTTTTCAGAACGGACAGGACCCCCTCTTGACGTGCCATCGTTTTCTGATATCATCCCACAGAATGGATAAAGAAGGACAGGATATGACATGAAAATTCTTTTGACTGGCGCAAGCGGCTTTGTCGGGGCCAGGATCGCTGCCGCCTTTCCCGTGATCCCCTCACCCTCTCTCCGCTCACTGACACGTGACGGGGTCCGGAGAATGGTGGACGAAGCTGAACCTGACGTGATCATCCATACAGCTGCCATCTCAGACATTGCCACCTGCGAAAAGAATCCGGATGCCTCATGGCACGCCAATGTGGAGCTGCCCCTCTGGCTTGTCGGGACCGGAGTCAAATGCGTACTTTTCAGTTCAGATCAGGTCTACAGTGGGGCCCCGTCGGACGGACACCCTTATTCTGAGGATAATGTCTGTCCTGCCAATCTTTACGCCAGGCACAAACTGGAGATGGAACAGCGTTCCCTTGATCTTTCCGGTGAAACGGTCCTCCTCCGGGCCACCTGGATGTACGACATGCCCATCTGCGGGCTGGCCAACCGGAGCAATTTTCTCATGACCATGCTCCGCGCAGGAGAAGCCGCCTTTTCCGGCACCCAGCACAGGGCAGTCACTTATGTACGTGAAGTCGCTCTTCATGTCTGCCGAGCCGCACAGCTGCCCGGCGGAGTATACAATTACGGCAGTGAAAACAGCCTGACCATGCTGGAAACCGCCTATTGGCTCAAAAACCAGCTCCAGCTACCTGTCGTGCTTCACGATGCCGGCCCCCGCCATGACCTCTGGATGGACTGCAGCAAGGCAGCTGCATGTGGGATCACCTTTTCCAGCACGACGGATGGGCTGCGCAAATGCATCGCTGATTACAGTCTGTGACCGCAAAGGAGTCTGACCCATGGGCTATGTCTATCTGATCCTCGTCGCCCTGTTTTTCAGTTTTGGCGGCACCTGTGTAAAAACCATACGTCCTTTCTTTGCACCTTCCATGATCACTTTCATGCGCTTTTTTGTGGGCGTCCTGTGGCTGCTTGCATTAAAGACGGTAAAACATCAGCCGTTCCGTTCTGACTTCAGGGCTTCCCTTAAAACACACTGGAAATGGCTCCTTATCGGTTCCCTCGCCAAATTTCTTGCCTACACCACAGAAAACACAGCACTTTCCATAGGGGCATCTTACGGCAACATCCTCACACAGCCCGTTCAGATGGTCCTGCTCACTGTACTGGGCGTCACCCTTCTGCATGAAAAAATGAACCGTTTCAAATGGAGCGGTGTGGTCCTGTGCGTGACGGGCATCCTGCTGATTTCCTGGAACGGACTTTCCCTTAAGGCTTTTCTGAGCGGAAACATGATGCTCACACTGCTCTATGTTGTCTC
>CAMNGW010000185.1 GCA_946538615.1 uncultured Clostridia bacterium | reverse complement strand
CTCAGGATTGAGGGGGTGGGGGGAGTCGAAATGCGAAGCACTATTTTATGCCCGCCCATGGTCCAGTCAGCCCGGGGCTTTCCACACACTGTATGGAACGTACAGGCTGACAGGGCTTGGGAATTCACAGGGGAGATGCATTCTGGCGCCAGAGTGTGGGAAAAGACAGTAAACAGGACTGGCGCGGCCCTGGAAAACCTGCGGGCATCATGCCATCCGGCGAATCAGTCATAAACGGTTACCTTCATGTCCCGGAAACATGCGCTGCCCTCAGTGAAAGGTACCGAGGAGAGGCAGAAGATACCCAGACGGGCGCCTGTCCATCCGCCGCAGGACATATCAAAGGTTTTGCCCACCTGCGTCTCGTTGCCGCCGCAGCACACGGCATAGGAACACTTTCCGTCCCTTACACGGACAATGAGCTCAGCTTTCTGGGGAACGTCCGGCAGAGTACATACAGCGTTTTCTGTGACGATTTCCGGGAGCCGGAGCGAAGGCTCCGTGGCTTCGCCTTCATACAGGCACAGTCCGTGCGCGGTGAGGGCACAGGCGCTGTAACGGTAGCCCATCATGGCCAGGCCGGCCCTTTCATGTTTACCAAGGTGGCCTTCCACGGTGACACGCAGGTCAAAGGAACGGTGGCGCAGGAGCTGGGAGAGGAAGCTGCCTGCTTCAAAGATACTCGGGGCAAACTGGGCATGCAGCGTGAGACCATCGCCTTCTGCGTACCAGTTTTTCCGGGGATTGGCCTGGAACTGCCACTGGTTCTTGAGCGGGCCGCGGAAGTCGTCTTCCATGCTCAGGCTCTCCGTGATAAGGTTGGGATAGGGAACTTCAAACGAAGAGACGGGTTCGCCCTCCTTGCCCATGATTGGCCAGTCATCGGTCCAGGTCACAGGCTGCAGGTGGACCACTCTGCCATATACGCCCTGGTCCTGGAAATGCATGAACCAGCTCTGGCCGTCAGGGCCTGTGACCAGACCGCCCTGATGGGGGCCATTGACAGCAGTATTTCCCTGGGCAAGGACGACCTTGCGCTCATAAGGCCCCCAGACCCCGCGGCTGCGCAGGGCCAGCTGGTACCCCTCTGTCACACCGCCCGCAGGGCAGAGGATAAAGTAGTAGCCATGCGTTTTATACATTTTAGGGCCTTCCGTTGTCGTGTCCCCGTGGGCATACCCGTCAAAGACAAGGCGCCCTTCGCTTGTGACCGAAAGGCCGTCGGGCGACAGGGTATGAAGGAAAAGCATGTTCTTCAGTCCGGCCCTTGAACCGGCAAGGCCATGCACGAGATAGGCCTGTCCGTCTTCGTCCCAGAAGGGGCATGGGTCGATCCACCCGCAGACTTCCTTGACCACATGGCACGTCCAGGGTCCGCAGGCGCTTTCAGCTGTAAAGGCAAGAAGACCTTCATCGGGGAGACAGACGTAGACATAAAAGGTTCCGTTATGATAGCGCAGACTTGGCGCCCAGGTCCCGCGCTTATGGGCAGGAACATCATAGCGGGAGAAGGGGAGGGACGGGACGACGTAACTCACACAGTGCCAATGGACAAGGTCGGTGGAGTGGAGGACAGGGATCCCGGGGAAATAGGTAAAGGACGAGGAGATCAGGTAAAAATCTTCCCCGACACGGATGACGTCCGGATCAGAGTAATCAGCGAAAAGAACAGGATTGACGTAATGCATAAGCCCTCCGGATGATTTTTTTGGATTGATTCGTCATGGGCAGGCCATTTCCTGCTTTCAGGCGAGATGGAAAAAGCGCAGAACCTGACGCACAGCACGGCAGCATACGGCAAAGAGGGTGGGCTTTGGCACATAAACCGAGCATCCGCCGCCGTCGACCCGGAAGACGCCCGTACCGTCCTGGCCGATCTTTACATCACTCTGACCGCCGATGGCGCATACAAACGTTTTGCCGGCATAGCGGACGCCGACATCCATCCGCTTTTCCCCGCCTTTTTCATCAGTGATCAGACAGGCGAGGCCGGAGCCGGGCAGTCGGGGGTCGCCTTTGCGGGTAAACCCGACCAGGTTCGGGTCATCAAAGTAGTCCGTTTCCTCGCCATAAGCCTGGAACAGACGGATCTGCATAAGACGCGGGAGCTCCGACACGGCGCCGATCCCACGCTCGGGAATCCCGTAGAGGTCGCCCCAGAAGACACACGGGTAACCGGCTGACCTGAGAAGGATCATAGCGTATGCGCTGGCCTTGAACCAGCCGTCGACCCAGCTTTCCAGGGACTGTCCGGGCTGGGTATCGTGGTTGTCCACAAAGGTGACAGCCTGTGAGGGCCTCTGTGAGACCAGGGTGTCGACAAAGAGGCTGCGCAGGTCGTAGGTGCCGCCGCTGCGGGAAGCCGCACAAAAATGATAATGCAGAGGCGTATCGAAAAGGTCCATGCTGTAATGGACTTCGTCGAGGTAATACAGGAGCTTCCCCAGATCGTTGGACCAGTATTCCCCGACCGTATAGATCTCACGGCCTGTTGCGTTCCTGACCTGTTCCAGAAAGTCCCGGTAAAACGATGCTGAGATATGTTTGACGGCGTCAAGACGGAAACCGTCAAGGCCGGTCGTTTTCAGGTACCACAGGCCCCATCTGATCAGCTCATCGTGCACATGCGGCGCACGGACATCCACGTCTGCACCCATGAGATAATCATAATTGCCTTTTTCATTGTCCACATCGGGTGCCCAGGTTTTGCCGCCGATGAGGAACAGGTGATGGTCCGGATCGTTCCCGTTCCAGTCCACACCGGTAAAGCAGGATGCGTTCCAGACAAAATCAGAATAGCGGTTCTTTCTCCCGGGAAAAGTAAAACGGGTATAGACAGCGCCATCCTCGCTGCCCCCGAGCATCTCCAGACGGTTGTCGGGATTGACCGGTGTGACCGGAACGTGCTCCATTTCATCGGCGCCCATGCGGTGGTTGAGGACCACATCGCCCAGAGCCTGGATCCCGGCGCGGCGGAGCGCTGAAATGGCGGCCAGATACTCATCTTTGGTTCCGTACTTGGTGCGAACGGACCCTTTCTGATCAAACTCTCCCAGGTCATACAGGTCATAGACCCCATACCCGACGTCCAGTCCTCCGGCACTGCCTTTGCAGGCAGGGGGAAGCCAGGCAGCCGTGATGCCAAGCAGGGACCACAGACGGGCCTTCTTCCTGACGGTTTTCCAGAGCATACCGTCGGAAGGCATGTCCCATTCAAAGGTCTGCAGCATAATTCCATTCACATGCAACACCTCCTCAGGCTCCATGAATGGAGAAAGGCAGTATAGCCCCGTGACGGGCAAAATACAAGGGTCACATGCAGAGCACCATGAAAAAGCAGCCCCTGAAGGCTGCTTTTTGTTCAGTATATTCCTGCCATGGCCTGGGTAAGGATACTCATGGCGGAGATGACCTCGCTCTGTGTACCCGCACTGGCCAGAACAGATTCAAGATACGTGATGGCGCTTCGTATGTTTATGGCCTGCTGGCTCTGAGCGTCAAGGGATGCCAGCATGTTCTGTGCCTGAACGATCAGGTTTCTTGCGTCGCTTGCGAAGGAAGATGTGTCTTCCTGGGGAGGCTGCTGGGTGTAGGCTGTGTGATAGGTACAGACCTGAGAGCCCGAGACCACGCTTGTCCCCAGGTACTGGGAGAGGACATCCTCATACTGTGTCCCGATAAAACTGTACAGCGGGTGCCCATAGGGAATGGTCACGATGCCGCGGGAGACGATGTTGGGACAGTACTGGGAGGCGAGCATGCCGGTATCGGCACATACGGTCTGAATGGAATGCATCTGGCAGGAGACAGTGGGCTGCGTGCCGGCTGCCCAGTAATCCGTGGTCACACCATAGCCGGCATGGTCCTGGCGGCAGGCATCCGTGGCCAGCTGGCCGGAGACATTGCAGGTGGTCACGCGCACCAGATTGTAGTCACTGGCGCTTCCCTCAAGAATATCACGGTTGGAGAGGCCTTTCATGGAATGGATCTTGCTCATATAAGCCTGCCAGAGCGGAGCGGCCGCACCGGAACCGGTGGACTTGGAGGAAAGGGCTTTGTAGTTGTCGTGGCCCACCCACAGCGCGGAGCTGTAATAGCCGGTCATCCCTGCAAAGAAAACGCCTTTCTGGTCAGAGTTCGTTCCGGTCTTGCCCGCCACGGTCTGGCCCTTGATTTTGGCAGATGTTCCGGTTCCGCCGGATACGACGTCCTTGAGCATATCGACGATCATATAGCTGGTGGATGAAGAGAACACACGCCGGCGTTCCTGTTTCTCGTGCCCGTCCCAGACCACTTTGCCTTCGGAATCGGAGATGCCAAGCACTGAGATCGGGGCCTGGTAGACGCCGCCGTTGGCGAGCACGCCATAGGCGACGGCCATCTGCATGGGCGTGATGCCGGAGGAGCCGAGGGTAACACCGAAGGGTGTGGCGTCAATGTGGGCATTGTCCACGCCGAGCTGGTTCAGAAAGTCCACTGCGCGGCTGACACCGACTATGGACATCAGGGTTTGGGCCGCTGCCGTGTTGTAGCTCTTCTGCATGGCTTTTCGAAGCGTGATGGGGCCGGTATAGCTGGTCCCGCCGTAATTGCGCGGCCATGTGTCCGCTCCTTTGCTGTCCCGCCAGCCTGAGATGGGCAGAGGCATGTTGAAGACGATGGAAGCAGGGCTTGCGCCGAGCTCAAGGGCCGGTGCGTAAACTGTCAAGGGCTTGATGGAGGAACCCACGGGCATTTTCATATCTGTGGCACGGTTGAGCGTCTTGCGGGCCGTCGGCTCATCACGGCTGCCGACAATCGCTTTGATTTCGCCCGTCCTGTAGTCGAGAATTACGGCAGCCGCCTGGGGCTGCTTGATTTCATCATACGTGCCGTCTGCGTTTTTGGACCGGTAAACCTTGTCGGAGGGATCGCGCAGACTGGGGTACTTCGTCCAGGCGGACAGGGTGGACTGCAGGGTTTCCTGCATCTGCGTGTCGATGGCGAGCATGACCCGGTAGCCGCCGGTGCGGAACTTGTTTTCCATCAGGGCGCGGTTCGCACTGGTGTTCTCAAGGCCGTTGAGCTGGAGCAGGATGTTCACTACCTCAGAGACGCCGTACTCCACATAGTGCGGGTACTTGTACATGCCGGTGTCGGCTGAGGGATCCTTCGCAAGGACATTGGCCGTGCCCGGGTCAAGGGCCGACTGGTACTGTTCATAGGTGATGTACTGCTCCTCGTACATACATCTGAGGACATAATTGGTCCGGTTGTTGGTGATGGAGGGATAGTCCACACCTTCTTTTTGCCTGGTATAAAAATTCCGGCGCGGATTATAGTAATAGGGGGAATTGGTGATGCCTGCCAGCATGGCGCATTCCCTGAGCGTCAGTTCCCCCAGCCCTTTGCCGAAATAGCCCTGGGCCGCGGTCTGTACACCGTAGTAGCTTTCCCCGAGGTAGATGGTGTTCAGATAGCTCTCCAGGATCTGCTGTTTGGTATAGGTCCGCTCAAGCTGCATAGCCAGATAGGCTTCCTGAATTTTCCTCTTGTAGGACTGCTCGGAGGAGAGCAGCGTATTTTTGATGAGCTGCTGGGTGATGGTGGACCCGCCCTGTGTGGAGGAGGAGGAGAGATTGGAGACGAACGCGCCTATAATGCGCTTCAGATCGATACCGGAATGGGTGTAGAACCTGGCATCCTCCACAGCGACGAAAGCATCCTGAAGGTACTTGGGCATGGCGGCTATGGAAATCATGACACGGTTCTCGGTCCCCTTGTATTCCGTGATGAGATTGCCTTGCGCATCATAGATGAAGGAGGTCTGTGCCTGTTCATCAAGGGCGGCAAGGTCAAGGGTGGGAGCGGTGTCCACATAGCCTTTGGCTATTCCAGCCACGGCGCCGAGGACGGCAAGAGCGGCAAGAAGGACAAGGACCGTCATGGCGCGGACTGTATTGACGGCAACACTGAGCACAAAAGGCGGTTTTCTGACGCGCGGCCTGAAGATAGAGCGCCGCTGGAAATAGACGTCATCGGTCTGGACATCATCCGGATCGGGGTCCGGGAGAGGAGCGTCGGTAAAACCATCCTCGCTGGGTATGTCCGAGGGCATGTCTGCCGGCGGTGCATCATCCGGGAAAGCGGGATCAGATTCATCCGGGAACGCATCATCAGCCCCCTGATCAGTTTCTTCAGCGGGTTCATAGGCGCGGGTCTGACCGTCCAGGTCTGTATCCTGCATGGCGTGCCGCCTTTGCAGTCTGCTCTGTCTGGGCATAGTTTCACCTCCAGGAAAAGACATTGGAAAGGATTATAACAAAAAGCCCTTTACCGGACAATAAACGATGGGGACCTCGGATAGCTTCCCCGTGACCGGTGGCACAGAAAAACCGCCCTTCACGCGGAGGAAAGGCGGTGCAGGGATCAGGTGGCGGCATTCATGGCATCTATGATCTGCTGGAGCATCTCGGATGTCATCTGCCCTCCCGAGAAGGAGAGCAGCCCGCGCAAGGGCATGTACCGCATCATGGCCATGTTCATTTCGTTTGAGATTGCTTCATTGGCGGCATCGCTGGCTTCAGGGTCGCCGCCAAGGCCGCCCATGGCCTGTGCCATCAGCTTCTGGACAACTGCGTAAGCCTTCGGGTTCTCCATGATATCGAGCATAATGGAGTTCATATCGTATTGTACAGGCACAGAGGCCGTGCTGTTGACTGTAACGGGGGCGCTGAGCAGGACGGTCTGTGCATCCTTGCAGATCTGGATATCGAACACGCCTGATTCGACGTACCAGTCATGGATCCGGGTGTTCCAATAGGCAAAAGCGCGCTTGTCAAGGGTAAAGGTGACCGTTTTTTCCTCACCCGGCTTGAGGGATACCTTATCAAAGGCTTTGAGTTCGCGCACGGGGCGGAAGACAGAACTCTCCCGGTCAGCAACATAGAGCTGAACGACTTCCTTGCCTTCAGCGTTCCCGGTGTTCCTGACCTTGACAGAGACGGTGAGGGTGCCTTCATCTGTGATTTCATCGGCTGATACCGTGAGGTCACGGTAGTCAAAACGGGTATAGCTCAGACCGTAGCCAAAGGGGAAAAGGACCGTCTGCTTTTTGGTGACATAGTAGCGGTAGCCGACGAAGACACCTTCCGAATAGACAGCTGTATTGCCTTCCCCGCCATAGGAGAGGTAGCAGGGAACATCTTCCAGACGGATGGGGAAGGTTTCGGGCAGCCTGGCGCTTGGGTTGACATCGCCGTAGAGGACGGCACGGTTGGCGGTGCCGACATTCTGACCGCCCAGATA
>CAMNGW010000184.1 GCA_946538615.1 uncultured Clostridia bacterium | reverse complement strand
TTTCGGGCATACGATGGCCCATGCCATTGAAAAATGCCAGACCTACGCCGGCGAGACCCATGGACACGCTGTAGCCATTGGCATGCAGGCCATTACGGAGGCCTCCGAACGCAAAGGCCTCACTCAGCCCGGCACAAGCGCCCGACTCAAAAAACTGCTTGAAGCCTTTGACCTGCCCGTGCGTATGCCGGACCTGCCCATGGAAGACCTGCTCTGTGCCATGCGCATGGACAAAAAAAATATCCGCGACACGCTTCACCTTGTCATTCTTGACAAGATCGGACACTGCCGAATTATTGAGGAAACCCCCGCTTTCTTTCTCCATTGATCCTCTCTCAAACAGGAGCCGCTCTGTATCACAGAGCGGCTCCTTGTGTACTGTATAACCCTCATTAGGTTTTCCCCGGTGACAGGGCGGGTTTCACTTCACTGTAAATGATCGCCTTCAGTGCTGCCTCGATTCCAGCTGCAATATCCTTTCCGGAAAGACTCGGTGTATTTGGACGGTTCATGACCTGCTCGTGAAGGAATGGAACGTGCATGAACCCGCCGCGCATTCCAGGATACCGCTTTGCTATCGTATGGAGCACACCATACATCAGATGGTTGCATACAAAAGTCCCTGCCGAATTGCTCAGGCTTGCAGGTACCCCAGCTTCCTGTATCGCTGCCACCATGGCTTTGACGGGGACCGTAGCAAAATACGCCGGCTCACCATCTTTATATACCGGCTGGTCAATGGGCTGATTGCCCTCATTATCCGGGATCCGGGCATCATCCAGATTGATGGCTACCCGTTCCGGGGTCAGTCCCGTTCTGCCGCCGGCCTGTCCAATGCAAAGGACCACGTCGGGGCGTTCCTCCTCCATGACCTTCTGTACGGTCTCAATGGATCTGCCAAACACAACCGGTACATCCACTTTCATGATTTTTACGCCGTCAATCTCATCTGCCACAAGCCGTACAGCTTCCTGTGCAGGGTTGACTGTATCCCCGCCAAATGGCTCAAAGGCTGTCAGTACAATTTTCATATGTTCCCCCTGAAATTGGTTCAGAAAACAATACAGTCCATCCGAAAAACATGATGCACCCGTTGAGATCTGATCATAGCATACTTATTCTTCTTTTCAAGCCGTGCGCTGCCATGCTGTTCAGTTCAGCAGTCTGCCGGAGCGCATTCTGTTCCGTCCCGGCTGTCCACAGTGCTTTCTTTGCCTGGAACGGTACGACAGCTCCCAGTTCTCTGAGCCCTCACCGCCTGAAATGCCGGGACTGATCTGTGGGGCACTGACCATTACAGAGTAATGGCGCCATCTTTCACGCAAAGTCTCCGCGGACCATTGGCTTTGTGGATGCTCTCAGGGACCGGAGAGCCAGGATCATATCCCCGACAGAAATATATAACATTTCATATCATTTTTCCATGTTCCATGCTGTATGTTTTCTCTCATACTGTCCGTGTGCATGAAAAGGCGCTTTCATCCAGAGCTGTTGTTCCGCTTTATCTCTTATGGTACAATCATTATGGATTCAAGCATTATATAGTATGTACAGAAAGCCCCAGGCTCATTGACTTGCAGCACAAGGACCTGCTGTGAAGTGAAAAGCAGTCTGTTTTTACTCTGCACTTTCACTTTTCCCAGAAGAAAAAGGAGCTAATCTCTATGTCCAGCGCCATCCGAATTGTCACCTTCCGTGCACCGGGCCTCACACCCAGCCTCGTTCAGGAAATCCATCAGGCCAAAAAGCCCCTGGTCCTGGTTCCTGAATCTTCCACTTTTGCTTGTGAAAAGGAGATTATCCGACACTCAGAATCTTCCGGCTTTATCGGGCTTCATGTTTTCTCTCCCTCTTCCCTTGTCGACGAAGTGGCGGACCTGGCCGGGAACGGAGACAGGACGTTCATTTCTGAGGACGGTCAGACCATGATCATGTCCCAGCTCCTTCACCACAACAGGGAGATGCTGTCTTATTATAAGGATGCCGTTTCCCAGCCGTTTCTTCCCGGAAAAATAGCCAGACAGATCAATGCGCTCAGCCAGGCCGGAATGTATCCTGCCTATCTTGAGAAATACACTCCAAAGAGCCGGAGGACACAAGGAAAGTTCCATGATCTTTCCAATATCTGGACCAGTTACGGACAATGGGAGCAAAAAGGTTACTGCGACAGTGCCACACAGTGGAAACAGATGCTTGATAAGCTTCCCCTGAGCGGTCTTCTTGAAGGCGCTACGCTGCTCATCTATGGATTTGATGATATTACATCCGATCTTGTCAGTCTTGCAAAGACCGCCCGGGAACTTGCGCAGGAAGTTGTGATCGGTCTGGTCTGTGACCATCATGCGCCGGACAAACAGATCTTCCTGGCTGCTGCATCGTCCCTGCGCGCATTCATCTTTCACCTCACCCAGGAAAAGGTACCCTTTGTTGAGAAACGCTATGAAGAGAGTCCGGAAATGGATCCGGGCATCGCATTTGTCGAAAAAACACTGTTTGCTTACGGATCGTTTGCCAGTGAGAAAATTATCCGTACCAGACAGACAGATTATGTGATACGCAACGATCCGGACGAAGAAAAAACAAAGGCTGTTCAGGCGCTCCAGCAGGAACAGATTCCTGACCTTTCCCGGGTAAAAATGTACTATGCCCGAAATTCTTATATAGAATGCCTCCATGCGTGTCAGACACTGATCGGATGGCACAGACAGGGCATTGCCTGGGACGATATGGCTGTCATCACCTGTGAGCAGGACACCTTGCCTTCCCTTCTTTCCCTGACGCTCCGTGCTGCAGGCATTCCCTTCAACAGCCAGGGCGATGAACCGATTCTGCGAACCCCCTATGCCCGTTATTTCTTCTCCCTGCTGCGTATTCTGCGCTTGCGCTTCCGCATGGATGATGTCATCCGCATGGCTAAGACAGGTCTTGCCGGGCTTGATGAAACTACCGTTATGGACCTGGAAAACTATGCCAGGTCCCACGGCATAGACCGCAGAAGATGGACGATCCCCTTTCCTCTGCCTGAGAAGAACCCTGAACCCGTCGAGGCCCTCGAGAAGGTCAGAAAGGGGCTGATTGAACCCCTTATAGCCTTGCGTGCGAGCCTTCTCAGGCAATGCTCCGGAAAGAATGCAGCCACTCTTTTATTCACATATATCACTTCACAGGGGGTCTATGACAGGCTCCTGCAGTTGGAAAAACAGTACTATGAAGCCGGTGATGAGGTTGCCATTGACCGCAACCGTATGACATGGAACGCCATTAACGAACTGCTTGATCAGGTTGCCAGCTTCATCGGCGATGAGCCCCTTCCCCTGGAAGACCTCTGCCATATGCTTGAGGCTTCCCTGAGCGCAAAGCAGCTGCACCTGATCCCTCAGAAAAACAATGCAGTCACCCTGTCCGGACCCAAAACAACTTTTTCCTCCGGCATTCCATGCGTATATGTCATGGGTCTTCAGGAGAATGCCGCTCCGGACCCTTCCGACCTGATTTCTGAAATTGAAAAACATGATCTTGAACAGTTCATCCTCCATGACCGTACCACACCCAAGGAACTGAAACCCTATGGGCGCATCGGCCTGTCTCAGATGGACCTTGCTGCAAAAGAAAAACAGAATGTATACCGCAGTGTTTCACTGGCAAAAGATCAGCTGGTCCTCTCCTGCTCATCAGCCAAACCGGACGGTTCCATCCTCAAGCCTTCGGCTGCCTTCCGCAAGCTGGCCAGGTTTATCCATGAAATCGCACCTGAAAACTATGCTGGCGGCCTCCTGCAGGATGGCCTCTCGCCTTTTGCACCCGGCTTTGCTCTTGAACGCCTTGCCACGCTTCTCAGAGCCCGTCAGAACGGCCGCAAAGATTTCCTGAGCAGTTCAGATCCTTCCGACCTGCAATGGAAAAATGCCATGTCCGTGCTCTACCACGAAGAGACATGGAACCCAAGGGTGCGCAGCATTCTCCAGAGCCTGCACGTCACGGCAAAAACCAGCGGCATTTCACCGGACCAGGCCAAAAGTCTGCTTCTCTCCGAAGGCATGTCCATTTCCCGGATTCAAACGCATATGCGCTGTCCGTATATGGATTTTTTACAGTCTGGTCTGCGTCTTACACCAGCAGGTATTTTCCAGTTTGAAGATCATGAAAGAGGGACCTTCTACCACGCTGTTCTTGCCCGGTTCCTTCATGATGCCGCATTGCTCCCCGGATGGCCCAATCTGTCTGAAAAGGACCAGAACAGGCTTTTGAACCACATTCTTCACGAGGAGACCCGTCCCTGGGAAAACAGTGTCCTTGGCTCTGACAGCCTGCACCGCTTCCAGGCTGCTGAGATCGTGCGCTCTGTCCGCACCAGCATTGAAAGTATCATGCGTTCCTTCCGCCATGACAACCATTTTCTGCCCTATGGGCTGGAGATTGGGTTCGGCTCATCCGGCAATCAGAACGGGATCCATTTTCCGGCCCTCACTCTGGAGCTTTCAGACGGCTATCAGGTGGGCTTCTCAGGTATCATTGACCGGGTGGACACCGTCGTTCTTCCCGACGGCCGAAAATTTTTCATGGTCATTGATAACAAGAGTTCACCCAGGGACCTGAAACAGAATTCCATCGATGCCGGTCTTCAGCTTCAGCTCCCCCTTTATCTTCTCGCGGCCCAGCAGGGGATGGAAGGCTATCTGCCTGCCGGCGGTGTCTATCAGCCCATCAGGGACGTCCTGGTCAGCACCGAAGACCCCCAGAAAATCCTTGCAGAAATCGACAAAGAACTTCAGACCAGCGGCATGATTCTGGATGATGCCGATGTTCTGGCCGCGGCCGCTCCTGTCAAAGATGCCCGTAAAACACTCACAAATGATGTCATTTCAAGGGTCTCTTCCGAAGATATGGCAGCAGTGGAAAAGCATGCCATACATATCATCCTCAGCGCAACGGAGGATATCCGGAAGGGAAACACCAGTCCCGCTCCTGTCAAAGACGGTCAGAAATCCCCATGTGAATTCTGCGATTATACTCTGCCCTGTCCACTGGACCGGCACATGCCAGGAGGCAAGGTCCTTGAAGTCTCTCACAGGTCCCGCCCCATTCTCCCCTGAAAATCTTCAAAAATTCCCGGATGCCTCTTTATAGCACCCGGGAATTTTCTGTCTTCCCTATTTCATACAGACCCCGCGTCCTTTACGACTCCACAGGGTCCATCCTTTCCACAGGATAGGCGACACCGCCGCGGAGCGCGTACAGCCACATTTCCCGGACCCTGACGCCTGTCTGCGTTTCCAGGGCCTTTCTGTACCAGTTCATTTGCATGGCATGGCGCGGGACAAAGGTCTCCCTGGCTGTGTCCCTGTCTGTCTTATAATCGATCAGGACCCATCCGTCCCCTTCTCTGAAAACACAGTCCATGATGCCCTGGATCATCGTTGGCATGCGCTGGCTTATGCGCATAGCGAAGTTCCACTCCCTGTGGACCTCTGAACTGGCTATCATCCGCTGTCCAAGTTCGCTTTCCAGGAATGCAGCCACGCCACGGTAATAGATCCTTTTCCCTTCCTCTTTCGTCAGGATGCCTGCCTGCTGCATTCTCATAGATTCCTCACGCACAAGGTCATAACAGTCCGGTTCAGAACGGAATCTTTCAAGCGGGATCAGACGGAGGAAGCGGTGCGTCGCTGTGCCGACATCTGTGGCTTTTGTCTGGTTCTCTTCGAGAAAAGACGGTTTTGGCGGTGCTGAGGCAAGCAGATAAGTGTGCACTTCCAGTTCATTTCTGCGTTTGTCTTCAACTGTTTCCTCCTCTTCCTGCACATGAGGGGACAGCATGCCCGCATGCTGCGTCAGAGACGATACGCTGGTTTTCATGGGGTAATGTTCTTCTTTTGTGGGCATGTACACTTCGGACCTTTCCGGCGCTTTGTAAAGCACTGCGTCCATCTGTTCATCATGATATGACTCTGTACTTTCATCGTCCGCAATCCCCCTGCCTTCCATAGCAGATACGCGCCAAAGGCCGTCCCATTTGGCCTTTCCTGCTTCCGGCACTGTCCCTGTGTGCTGCAAAACAGCAGGCATGATCATATCCATCATCGTTTTGGATTTCCAGATCCGTGCACTTTTTACCTGTTTTTGCCAGAGTTCTTCATCGCCGTCTTTCATGTTCCCGATCAGGCACAGCCGTTCCTGGGCCCTTGTCATAGCCACATACAAAAGTCGTGTGGACTCAGCGATATCCATGCGCTTTTCTCTCTTGGCAAAGGCATCCTTTCCATAGGTATCCATCATGCTGTGCGACCGGCGCCAGACCACAGGAAGGTACAGGCCCAGAGGAGGGTTGTCGTTCCCCGCAGCATTGAGATTGATCTTCAGGGGGATCTCGCTGCTTTTGCCGCCGATCTGTTTCTGAAGATTCAGCAGAATGACACACGGGAACTCCAGCCCTTTTGATTTGTGCATGGTCATCACGCGTACATAATCGTCCCCGGCGCCCATGACAACATGGTTGTCACTGTCTGACTGTTTATTGGACATTTCATCGCGGATATCTGCCAGGAAATCATAAAGGCTGGTCTGACCTGCCATTTCCCCTTCCACTGCGCGCTCATAGAAAGTATCCAGATTGGCCTGTCTGGCTACGCCGTCCGGAAAAGCACCCCGGGCAGCATACAGTCCCGATTCCCGCATAATCCACCAGACATATTCCGGCACGGACATTGATTCCAGGTTTCCTCTCCATGCTTTCAGCAGTTCCAGCGCACCAGCGCACCGCTGGTCCATTGCGGTTGCTCTCCTTTGTGCACATTTTTCAAAAGCCTCATAGAAAGGAATTTTCTCAGGGAACGCCATACGGATCTGTGCAAAGTCCGCATCCGTGAAATGAAACGGCGGATTGATCAGGGTTCCCACGAGTTCAGGGTCGTTATGCTGATTGTCAATGATGGTAAGCAGCGACAGCACAGCACGCACTTCCGTCAGCCCGTAAAAATCCATACCGCCTTCATACATGACAGGGATATGCATTTTCTGAAGGTATTCCACCACACGATTGGCCACACCGGATGCGGTCTTCAGAAGGATCACGATATCTTTATAGCTGTATGTCCCACTTTTTGCCTCTGAAGCCGGGGCGATCAGTGACTGGATATAGCGCCCGGCAGCTTCGCACTGGATCTCCAGCTTATCATCCTCTTCAGATGCCTGATGAACCAGTACCACATCCACAGGCCCGAAATCCCCGGGGGTATTTGCCCTGAGGTGGTCCTCGGCAAGGTAATCCATCCCTGTCACCGTTTGGTCCATTGCCTG
>CAMNGW010000183.1 GCA_946538615.1 uncultured Clostridia bacterium | reverse complement strand
CCTTGATCAGCTGGCTCCAGCGGGTCTCGTTGAGGCCGAAGATCAGGTCGCCGTCTTTATTCTCATTGGCAGCCTGCACAGCAGCCGTGTCGCCGGAGATGACGGTGTTGTCATCAAGGGAAATGGTGAAGCCCGCTTTCTTCGCCGCGTCCTTCAGCCAGTTTGCGCGCTCAGGGGAATTGGAGTTGGAATAAATACGGATGGTATATCCGGAATAATCCTTGCCCTCCGCACCTGCCACGCAGGCCACAGAAAGAAGCAAAGCCAGAACCAGGCACACAGAAATCAGCTTCTTCATGATATTTCCTCCTTATCGGGACTTCTCCGTCCCTTTTTTCGTTTCTGAAAGTATAGCAGATTTATATGGTTTTGTAAAGACGGCATGGAAAAAACGGTCATAAATCTGACCGTTTTCCCTTTTTGGGTGATATTTTTTTCTTTCCGGGAGCTCCCTTTCAGACAAGGAGGAGGATGCCCTGCGCCGCTGCAACAGCAAGGCAGGCCAGGACGGCCACCGTCAGCAGGTCCTTCCCGCGCCAGGCTGCTGCCACTGCAGCCGCGAGCCCCGCCGCGGCAGTGACCAGCCCCTCCGGGGAGGACGCCGAATAGCCTGTGGAATACAGGATGTCAGGCACCGTCATGGCCGTGAGCACGGCGTAGGGGACGTACCTGAGGAAGGAGCGGATAAAGCGGCTGCGGATCTGCCGGCGCATAAGGGTCAGGGGCAGCATACGGATGAGGTAGGTGACCCCCGCCATCACCAGAAGATGGGGAAGAAAGACGTTCCATGTCATAGTCCATCCTCCTCTGCCGGGAACAGCAGGGCACCGGCCGTACTGGCCGCCACTGCGCACAGGATAATGGCATAGCCGCTGGGAATTGAGGAAAGGAAGGGCGTATAGCGCAGAAGAAGGCTCAGGCACGCGGAGACCAGCACGACGGTGCGCACCGGTTTCTGGGTGCGGGAGGGCGGGATGATGATGGCAAGGAACATGCCGTAAATCGCGATCCCAAGGGCCGTTCGCACGAACACCGGGAGCAGGGTCCCCGCCACGGACCCGATGATCGTGCCGCCTGACCAGCCGAAATACGGGACGACCATCAGACCGTACAGGTACCATTTGCCGAGCCTGCCTTCCTCGTTGGAGGCGACGGCAAAAATCTCATCCGTATTGCAGAACGAGAAAATCATCCTCTGCAGCGTCCCCATGTCCCCGGCCATGCGCTGGCTCAATGACAGGCTCATGAGCGCATAGCGCAGGTTGATGGTCATCTGTGTCAGCCCCATCTCCACAAGGCCCGCACCGGCACCCATGAGCTGGATGCCCGCGAGCTGGCCAGCGCTTGTCACGTTGGTCATGGAGATCAGGAGGGCCTGAAGGGGGCTCAGTCCCAGGCTCACGGCCTGGATGCCGAAGGCAAAGGCGACGGAGAAGTACCCCAGTCCGATGGGGATCCCGTGCCTGAAGCCTTTTCGAAAGTCTCCGTTCATCCTGCGTCCTCCGTCCGGTTCTTCAGCGCCTTCTTGGCCCCGGCAAGCATGAGCTTGATCCGGTTGAGCTGGTTGACCTCGCTGGCGCCCGGGTCAAAGTCGACTGCCACCACATTGGACTGGGGGTAGACGCGCTTGAGCTGCTTGATCACGCCTTTGCCCACCACATGGTTGGGCAGACAGGCAAAGGGCTGGATACAGACAATATTCGGATAGCCCGAGTGGATCAGCTCCGCCATCTCACCGGCGAGGAACCAGCCCTCGCCGTACTGGTTGCCCAGGCTCAGCAGCGGTTTGGCCAGCGTGGCGATCTCCTCGATATCCATGGCCGGCTCAAAGTGCCGTGACGCCCTGAGGGCGTCGGTGGCTGTTTTCCGGAAAGCGCGCAGGGCCTTTACCCCGGCATGGCTCGCCCAGGCATAGGTCCAGGGCTGGCCGAGGAACTCATGCTTATAATCCTGGTTAAACAGGGTATAGGCCAGAAAGTCCATAAGGTCGGGCACGTTCACTTCAGCGCCCTCCCGCTCAAGGGTCTCAACGAGGTGGTTGTTCGCCATGGGCATATATTTCACAAGGATCTCCCCGACAATGCCCACGCGGGGCTTGCGGAGCGATTCATCAATGGGGATGCTGTCAAAATCCGCCACCATGTCCCGGCAGATATCGCGGTAGCCGTGTCTGCCGTAGGGCGCTTCCCCGGTCAGATCGTCCATGCAGATCTTCCGCCACTTCTCATAGACAGCCTGTGTCGCCCCTTTTTCCATTTCATAGGGGCGCATGCGCAGCATGCACCGCTGCATGATGTCCCCGAGCAGCACGCTCTTGATGAGCGAGAGCAGGGAGGAGACGCTCAGGGAAAAGCCCGGGTTGGTCTCCATGCGGTTGATATTGGCTGAGATCACGGGGATCTGGTCCAGCCCGGCCTTGTGCAGCGCCCGGCGGATAAAGCTCACATAATTGCTCGCCCGGCAGCACCCGCCCGTCTGGCTCATGAGGAGGGCAAGGCGGTTGACGTCATACTTTCCCGAGAGCACCGCGTCCATCATCTGGCCGACCACAATGATCGAGGGGTAGCAGGCGTCGTTATTGACGAACCTCAGCCCCATATCCACAGCCGAGCGCGTGTCGTTGTCGAGCATGATCAGGTCATAGCCTGCCCTGCGGAACACTGCCTCCATCAGGTCAAAGTGCACAGGGCTCATGCGCGGGCAGAGGATGGTATACTTTTCCTTCTGCATCTCCCGGGTGAACACGGTGCGCGAGTAGCCCGCGCTGCCGCCCCTGGCATGGATGCCTTTTTCCTTGCGCATGTGCATGGCCGCAAGCAGCGAGCGCACGCGGATGCGCGCAGCGCCCAGGTTATTGACCTCATCGATCTTCAGGAGGGTATAGAGCTTCCCCGCACCCTCCATGATGTCGCTCACCTGGTCGGCCGTGACAGCGTCAAGCCCGCAGCCGAAGGAATTGAGCTGGATCAGCTCGAGGTCGTCCCGGGTGCACACGAACTGCGCGGCCGTATAGAGACGGGAGTGGTACACCCACTGGTCAGTCACGCGCAGGGGGCGCACGGGCACAAAGTCCTCAGGGATGCTGTCCTCGGTGAGGACGGCCATGCCGTAGGACGCAATGAGGTCAGGGATGCCGTGGTGGATCTCCGGGTCCACATGGTAGGGCCGTCCGGCCAGGACGATCCCGCACCTGCCCGTCTCATCCATCCACTTCAGCGCCCTGCGGCCCTCCTCGCGGATGTCCTGCTTTGTCTTTGCCTCCTCCTGCCAGGCCGCGTGCACCGCCGCACGGACCTCCTTCTCCGGGATGCCCCATTCCTTCCCGCACAGCCGGACGAGGCGGTCGCCGGTGACCTTCTCACTGGTGAAGGCGATAAAGGGGCGGACATAGTGGACCTGCTTTTCCTCAATGTCGTCCACATTGTTTTTCAGGTTCTCCGGATAGGCGCACACGATCGGGCAGTTGAAATGGTTCGCCGCGCCGCTCACCTCCTGGTGCTCATAGAACACGCAGGGGTGGAAGATGGTCCGCACGCCGTGGTTGATCAGCCACTGCACATGGCCGTGGGCAAGCTTGGCCGGATAGCACTCGCTCTCGCTGGGGATGGACTCCATGCCCAGGGTATAGACCGCCCGGGAGGAAACCGGGGAGAGCTGCACCCTGAAGCCGAGGGCAGTAAAGAAGGTGTGCCAGAAGGGATAGTTCTCCCAGATATTGAGCACCCTGGGGATGCCTATGGTCCCCCGCCACGCCTTTTCCTCGCTCAGGGGCTCATAGTCAAACACGCGCTTGAGTTTATACGCCGATACATTCGGCCCTTTTTCCGCACTGGTCTGCTTCCCCAGGCCCCGCTCGCAGCGGTTGCCCGTGATGTGCTGCATGCCCCCCGGGAAGCGGGTGACAGTCAGCATGCAGTGGTTCACGCAGCCCTGGCAGTGCGTTGTCTTCGACGTCCAGGTGAGGCCGGAAATCTCATCAAGGCTGAGCATGCTGGTCTTTCCGTCGCGGCAGCGGTCCCTGGCCAGAAGGGCCGCGCCGAAGGCGCCCATGAGCCCTGCAATGTCCGGGCGGATCACTTCCATATCCGTGATCTTCTCAAAGGCGCGCAGCACCGCCTGGTTATTGAAGGTCCCGCCCTGCACCACCACATGGTGCCCCAGCTGGGAGATATCGGCCAGCTTGATCACCTTGAAGAGGGCGTTGCGGATCACCGAATACGCGAGCCCGGCGGAGATATCCTGCACCGTGGCCCCCTCTTTCTGGGCCTGCTTGACATTGGAGTTCATGAACACGGTGCACCTTGTGCCAAGGTCAATGGGGTGGGCGGCAAACAGCGCTTCCCGGGCAAAGCCCTCGGCGGTATAGCCCATGGAGACCGCGAAGCTCTCAAGGAACGACCCGCACCCCGAGGAGCAGGCTTCATTGAGCATCACCGAATCCACAGAGCCGCTTCTCAGGCGGATGCACTTCATATCCTGCCCGCCGATATCCAGGACGCAGTCCACGTCAGGGTCGAAAAAGGCCGCTGCGGTCACATGGGCAATCGTCTCCACCTCGCCCTCGTCAAGCCGGAAGGCCGTCTTCATCAGGTTCTCCCCGTAGCCCGTGGAACAGGCATGGGCGATCCTCGCCTGCCGGGGCATGAGCGAGCGCAGCTCATTGAGGGCGGAGATGGCCGTTGTGAGCGGGGAGCCCTGGTTGTTGGCATAAAAGGACCAAAGGAGCTTGCCTTCCCTGCTGATGAGCGCCAGCTTAGTGGTGGTGGAGCCGGCGTCGATCCCAAGGAAGCAGTCCCCTGACGCTTCCGCGAGGGGGGCACGTTCCACCCTGGCCATCTCATGGCGCGCGCAGAACTCATCATAGGTCCGGGTACTGTCAAAGAGCGGGTCCATGCGCTTGAGCTCATAGGTCATCTTCACGCCGCTCTCCAGGCTGCTGATCAGCTCACCGATCCCATTGGCCTTCCCGTTCTCATTGGCCATGGCCGCGCCTATGGCCGCGAAAAGGTGCGAGTCCTCCGGGACCACTGTGGTCTCCTCAGTCAGGTGCAGGGTACGGATGAACGCCTCGCGCAGCTGCCCCAGAAAATGCAGGGGGCCGCCGAGGAACGCCACGGTCCCCCGGATGGGTTTTCCGCAGGCGAGCCCTGAAATCGTCTGGTTGACCACGGCCTGGAAAATGGAGGCCGCCAGGTCCGCACGGGTGGCGCCCTCATTGATCAGGGGCTGGATATCACTCTTGGCGAACACGCCGCAGCGCGCCGCGATGGGATAGATCTCCTTATAGGAAGCCGCGGCCTCATTGAGCCCGATGGCGTCGGTCTGCATGAGCGCGGCCATCTGATCGATGAATGCGCCCGTCCCGCCGGCGCACACCCCGTTCATGCGCTCCTCAAGGCCCCCGCGGAAATAGATGATCTTGGCATCCTCCCCGCCCAGTTCAATGGCCACATCCGTCTTCGGCGCCATGACTTCAATGGCTGAAGCCACAGCAACGACCTCCTGCACAAAGGGAAGGCCGAGCGCCTTGCACAGGTTCATGGCGCCCGAGCCTGTCATGGCCGGGACAAGCTCGCAGCTGCCCAGCTCTTCCCTGGCCCGTTTCAGGAGCATGCTGAGGGTCTCCTGGGTATGTGCACAGTGCCGTTCATAGGCACTGAAAAGTTTTTCGCCCGTTTCACTGAGAATGACCAGCTTTACGGTGGTTGAGCCGACATCGATGCCGGCGCGGTATCTCTTCATGTTTTCACCCTTTTTGCGGACATCCACCCTATATCCGCAGATTTCAATTCATGTCTCAGGTCCTGAGCCACACGCGCATCTCGCCCTCGCCCCGGTTGCCCCAGGCAAAATACGGGACAAGGCGGACCGTCGTCTCCTCCTCCGTGAGAGGCGCATAGTCCGTGTAGAGCTCATCCGACTGACGCGGCACGGTCTTCCTCCCGTGGACCGAGACGCACGGGAGCGTGCAGCCCCCGATCTCCACTTCACCCACAGAAAAGGCCGGCTTTTGCGCGTCGAGGCGCAAAAGCGCCAGGTCCTTCCCGTTGTCCGCCTCCTCGGCGCACATCACGAAAGGTCCATACTGCACAGCGGCCCTGTCCGCGTCCTCCGCCACGCGCGCATCGGCCTGCATAAGGCGCGGCACAAGGGGAATGGACAGGTCCAGCGTGTCCCCTGTGTGCCACCTGCCGGTAAACACGGCGTACCCTTTTTCCACCGTTCCTTCGCCTATGGATGAAGTGCATTTTGGGGAGAGGCACCAGCCGGGCAGGCGCACGGCAATGCGTCCCTCGGCGCCCTCTTTGTCCGTCTCAACGGTCATATGCAGCCCCCCATGCATCCAGTCGCCCGTCACCTTGAGCCTGAGCGGGCTGCCGCCGAGGGTCAGACTGGCGTCCATGTCCATATACAGGTGCACATAGACCGCGTTTTCCCGCACTGTGAGCGCATACTGGGAGATTGAGGTCAGGAGCCTGGCCACGTTCGGCGGGCAGCAGGCGCAGCCGAACCATTTCTGCCTCACGCCCTTGACGTGCTCGAGCCGCTTGTCCGTTTTCAGCGCGGACGGCACCACCTCGAGGGGGTTGACATAGAAAAAGCTCTGTCCGTCCATGGCCATTCCCGACAGCACCGTGTTCAGCGCCCTCTCCATGACGTCCCCGTAGGCGCTCTCCGGTGAGAGCTGCAGCATGCGCCGGGCAAAAAAGACGAGCCCGACGGCCGCGCAGGTCTCAGAATAGGCCGTATCATTGGGGAGGTCAAAGGGCCGGGAAAACGATTCCCCGATATGGGTCCCGCCCACGCCGCCGGTGATATACATCTTTTCCCGGACTGTGGAGCGCCACAGTGCCCTGCAGCTCTCCAGCATCTCCCCGTCCCGGTCAAGCCTTGCCATGTCCGCCATGCCGCTGTACAGGTACATGGCGCGCACGGCGTGCCCGACGGCCTCCCGCTGCTTTTTGACAGGGACATGGGCCTGGTAATAGGCAAACAGCCTTTCAGCTTCTTCCTCGCCAAGGGGCGCTTTGCCCTGCTTTTCCCGCTCCCTGTTCGTTTCTTTGAGGAAGTAATGGGGCGCTTCACCGCGCTGGGACACGAAGTACCGGCTCTGTTCCAGGAACCGCTTTTCCCCTGTCTCCTCATAGAGCCTGAGCAGCGCCATTTCGGCGATCTCGTGCCCGGGATAGCCCGGCTCCCTGTCCCCGCCCTTCCCGATGTGCGCGGCCACGCAGTCCGCAAAACGCTCCGCGGCCCTGAGAAGGTTGTCCCTCCCCGTCGCCTGGTGCCAGGCGAC
>CAMNGW010000182.1 GCA_946538615.1 uncultured Clostridia bacterium | reverse complement strand
TCGTTCCACCCCACTTGACAGTCTTTCTTCGATTATCCATAATCACCCAATGTATCATAAACATGTTACCGAGATCTGTGCCAGTGTCATGCTGCAGGATCCATTCAATGAACACTGGCAGAACGCATTCAGTCAGGGCAATTTATCAATATCTTTTTGCTTTATCATCCACATACTGTATTTTTAACACAAAAGGAGAATTACCACATGAAATTCACACTCGGGTACTGGCTGACAAAGCCTAATTTCAAAATGACAAGTGCTGTTCAGTACGCTCGCTGCACAAAACTTCCCGGTTCCCTGCATGTGCTTGCTGCGGGCAGGAACGTAAGACACCGCGGGGATACTTTGGACGGAGGTACCATAGACGTTGTATTCTCATCCCCTAGAGAAAATATCATCCGGGTAGCTCTCACTCACTTTGCAGGTACAGTCAACAGGGCCCCTCATTATTCTGTCTCTGAAGATTCCGTAACACCTGTTATTCAGGAAAACGAAGATTCAGTTTCTTTCACATCAGGAAAGCTGACCGCCCGCGTATGCAAAGGCGAATCCGGATGGTGCGTTGAATATCTCAATGATGAGGGCCGGGTCCTGACATCCTCCGGCTACCATGGCATGCAGCATGCTCTTGATAAAGAGACAGGAAAAACATATATGTCCGACTCTCTGATGCTGGATGTGGGCGAATGCGTATACGGTTTCGGTGAACACTTTACACCCTATATTAAAAATGGCCAGAGTATAGACATGTGGAATGCTGATGGAGGCACTGCGTCTGATTTTGCCTATAAAAATGTGCCTTTTTACATGACCAATCGGGGCTATGGCATTTTTGTGGAGGATACCAGCGATGTCCGCTTTGAAGTTGCCAGCGAAAAAGTGGAGCGCGTCCAGTTTTCAACCGAAGGCGAGACACTCGTCTATCATGTCATTTACGGTGAAACCCCTAAAGGAACACTGGACCTTTATACAGCATTGACCGGAAGACCGCCGCTTCTCCCTGCATGGTCTTTTGGCTTATGGCTCTCCACTTCCTTTACGACCAATTATGATGAAGAAACAACGTCCTCCTTTATCCAGGGAATGGCTGACCGGGACATTCCTCTGTCCGTCTTCCATTTTGACTGTTTCTGGATGCGCAGCTATAACTGGTGTGACTTCATCTGGGACCCTGATACTTTCCCTGATCCGGAAGGCATGCTCAAGCGCTACCATGACCGTGGACTTCACATCTGCTGCTGGATCAACCCTTATATTGGTCAGCAGTCCTATCTTTTCCGCGAGGGCATGGAACACGGATATCTTCTCCGGAAAACTGATGGCAGTGTCTGGCAGACAGATATGTGGCAGGCCGGCATGGGCATACTGGATGTCACGAATCCCCATGCCCGCGCCTGGTACTGCGACAAGCTCCGTACCGTGCTCCGGATGGGCGTGGACTGCCTGAAGACGGATTTCGGCGAGAGGATCCCAGTCCGGGATATCCAGTATTATGACGGCTCTGATCCACGGTCCATGCACAATTACTATACTTTCCTGTATAATCAGATGGTTTTTGATCTTCTCAAGGAAGAAAAAGGCGAAGGTAATGCCATACTGTTCGCACGTTCCGCCACTGCCGGATGTCAGCAGTTCCCTGTTCACTGGGGCGGGGATAACAGTGCAAGCTATGTCTCCATGGCAGAGACCCTCAGGGCCGGCCTTTCCATGAGCCACTCAGGTTTTGGGTTCTGGAGCCATGATATTTCCGGTTTTGAATCTACTGCGCCAGCAGATGTCTACAAGCGCTGGGTCCAGTTTGGTCTCCTCTCTTCCCACAGCCGCCTTCACGGTTCTTCCAGCTACCGTGTGCCGTGGCTTTTTGACGAAGAGAGCGTGGACGTGTGCCGTTATTATTCACGTCTCAAAAACCGTCTCATGCCTTACCTCTATGAAGCTGCACTCCAGGCCCACGAACATGGCACGCCCATGATGCGTCCCATGATGCTCGAGTTCCCGGAAGATATAGCCTGTGAAACCCTGGACCGTCAATATATGTTTGGTCCGTCACTTCTGGTTGCGCCTGTTTTCCGTAAAGATGGCCGTGTACAGTTTTATGTACCGGAGGGAGATTGGATCAGTCTGCTGGACGGTCACCACATTCAGGGGCCGGGCTGGGTCACAGAAACACATGGCTTTATGACCTTGCCCCTTATGGTCCGTCCCGGAACAGTACTCGCCATGGGCACAAGAGACGACCGCCCGGACTATGATTATTCCGAATCTACAGAGCTCCATGTTTTCAGTCTTCCCAAAGGTGAAAGTGCATGCATCCGTATTGTGGACTGCAAAGGAAATGTCGCCGACATGGTTGAAGTCAGAATGGAAGATGCGCCGGTTGTCCTTTCCAGGTCCGGCAGAACGTATCCTGTGATCTGTCACGATTAAGCACCAGGGAGTCCCCTCCGGGACTCCCCCTTTCTTTCCGGAGGTATCCCGTGATTCCTTTTGCCTGTCTTTCCGGTGAACTCATTTTTTCAGACTCCCATCTTGAAATTTCGGTGCACACATTATCTGCGATCGGCTTTACCTTCCGTCTTGCACATGCCCAGTCTGATTTATCTGGTCTTTTGCAAATCAGACTGCTTTTTGCTTCTGCACCCGGGACCTGTCTTACCCTTACCAGGAGTTCTTTCACCCTGTCACTGGATGAATCAGACAGCTACGCCCAGACATGGCGCTGTGAAACAGCCGATTCAGCTTTTCATCAGTATGCTTCCCTTTTTATACAGGATTTTCAAGATTACACAGGACTCCGTCTTCAGGAAGACTGGGGCGCGCTTTCCACTGCCTATCTTGGCCGTCCGCTCAGCTATGGCCCTTGTCCCTCATCTTACCCGGAAGCAAAGAGGATGCTGCATCAGAAAATCCTGGTTCAAAAAGGGTTTGAGGACTTCCCTGTTCCCTGCGGCGTCTGTCTCTACTCCCCAAATGCCATCCGGGCTTTCATCGGGCACAGCCTTCCCGGATTTCTGAAATGGTACACCGGACAGACGGGTTTCTCACACCCTTTACTTAATCGTTTAAGTTGCATCGCAGCTGGACATCCCACCTGTCCTGACTGTATGCCTGATGATAATCTTCTGCTGGCTTTTCTTGATCAAGCCAATGCATTTGGCCTTCACCCCTGCATTGTTCTTCCCCCTGCAAGAACATCTGTGTATGCCCGTTTCCTGTCCCTTGTTGAGCACCTTGCTGTGCATAGTCCGCCTGAGCTCATCCTGAATGATTTTGGCATGATCTCCGATGTCAGCAGGCTTTTCCCCGGCGTTTTCCCGCTTACACTCGGCCAGTCCCTTGTGCGTTTTGTACGTGATCCGAGAACGCCTGTTCCATGTGGGGACACCATTCCGGCTGAAACTTCCTTGCACCTTCAGGGTGTTCCCGTTTTTCTCGCCAGATTCGGGATTCTGCGTGCCGAGACATCCTGCTGCAACCGAATCATGTCCCCTCTCCCCATGGCTTTTACACTCACTGTTCCATATTATCCCGTCAACACCTCTGTAAACTGTGTGCTGAGGGCAATGTGTACAGCCGGCGACCGCGGTCAGCTGATCAGCGGGGACTGCCCCGCCTATTGTCAGGATACAGCCATGCTGTACCCATCATCCTTGCCTATGCTTGGCATCGGGAACACGCTGTACGGTTTTGATACCCGTTCCCTTTCCGACCCTGACTATCTCAAAGTCTGCCTGGGCAAAACAGGTGACCGGGTCCTGCTTGATTTTCCACTCTGACCGTCCGCTAAGGAGGCACCTTATGATCATTACCGCAGGATTAGGACATGTCACGGACTACCCGGCTTACGTCAGCGCTGGTGCCGGTGAAGTTTTCTGTGGCTATGTTCCTTCGTCATGGCAGGAGGCTTACCCGGCTTATCCGCTGAACAGGCGTGAGGTCCGCTATGCCCATGTGCAAATCGGGGGATGGAACGAAATGCAGATCCTCTCCTCCATGCAAGCCGACCTTGGGGTACCTGTGTCACTTACCTTCAACTCTCAGAATTATTTACCCGAACAGTACCCGCTTATAGCAGAAATCATGGAGCAGTGCCGGTCGCTGGGGTTTGGCACTTTCATTATCGCTGATCCTTTTCTTCTCTTCTATCTGAACCATGAGGGATACGATGATCTGGATTTCATCCTCAGCGGTGATTTTGGTGAAATCAATCCCGCTCTGATCTGTCATCTTCCTTCTTTGCATGTGCGCCGTGTGATCTTCCACCGCCATATGGGCATTCAGGAAATGGAAACATGCTCATGCTCATGCAAAGAACTGGATTACGAAGCTTTCGCTCTCAATGAAAGGTGCCATTATACCTTCTGCCAGTCTGTCCACAGTGATTTTCTGTGCCACCTCTGCCAAGTCCCTTTCTCTTTGCCAAACTACAGTCCTGAAGATAAAAAAAGCCCGCAGCAGGACATACCCGGAGGCAGCGGCTGCGGTCTTTGTGCAATCTATGATCTCATCAGAGCAGGGGTCACTCATCTTAAACTGGTGGGAAGGGGCAATCTTTCCGAAAACATGCTACAGGATATCCATATCCTGAAGCTGTGTACAGATACCGCCGCGCAGGCCTGGAGCAAAGAAGATTATCTTCGTTTCCTTTCTTCCCTCTTTCCGGAAGGCTGCAGCGGAGCATGTTATTACGAAGGGTTCCGTCCTTTCAGGGCGTTATAAGGTTTCCTTCTTCATCATGAGGTGAATTCAGTGTGCGCCATTCATCAATCGCTGCCCGTGCAAGTTCATCGCAGCGGTTGTTTTCCTCATTTGTGCTGTGCCCCGCGACATGAACAAAGTGAACATGGTGCTTGCGTGTCTGGGCAAGTAGAATGAACCACAGGTCCTGATTGGGAACCGGCGTACCGTCTTGGCGTTTCCATCCTTTCTTCTGCCAGGCATCCAGCCATTGCTGTTCAAATGCATTGACAAGATAGGTGGAGTCAGAAAACAATGTCACTTCACACGGTTCCTTCAGGGCGCCAAGAGCAGAAATGGCAGCAAAAAGTTCCATGCGGTTGTTCGTCGTATCCGGCATAAAGCCATTCAGTTCTTTGCGGTGCTCACCATATTTGAGTACACATCCCCAGCCGCCCGGGCCAGGGTTCCCTGAGCATGCGCCATCGGTATAAATGACCACTGCTTTTCTGGGAGCAGTCTGTTGCATTTCATCACCTCAATGATTCTGCGTTTCACTCATCCTGCGCGACTTTTCCATACAGGCCTGCATAGCCTCCATGATGGAGGACTGAAAACCTGTTTTTTCCAGCACCTGGACAGCATCAATCGTAGTGCCGCCCGGTGAGCATACAGCATCTCTTAAACTTGCAGGATGGTCTCCTGAAGAGAGTACCATCAGGGCTGAACCAAGCACGGACTGGGCCGCCATCTGAAGGGCCGTATCCTTCGGGATTCCACTCTGAATGCCAGCGAGCATCATGGCCTCAATCAGCATATAAACATAGGCAGGGCTTGAACCTGAAAGAGCAGTCACACCGTCAAAAAGCTTTTCAGGCAGAACAACTGTACGTCCCACAGCCTCAAAGATGCCCTGGGCAAATGAGAAATCTTCAGGGGAAAGCGTATGCTCTGCACACAATGCAGTCATACCTTCTCCCACCATGGCGGGTGTATTGGGCATAACGCGCAGATAAGTTGCCCCGCTCTTGGAAAGGGCATCAGAAAGACGCTGAACGGTCCATCCTGCAGCTATTGAGACGACAGCTTTTCCGGAAAGCGCGGATGAAACAATCTCCAGCACAGATCCAACCACATTCGGCTTGACAGCCAGGATGACAACATCTGATTCCCGGACGAGATCGATCGCATTATCACAGAAACTGACACCCGGAAGCTCACGGGACAGCTTTTCCAGTTTCTTCAGATCAGCATCATACACTGTGAGCTGGTTTTGTTTGATAAATCCAGCGTCAAGGACCCCATGGATAATACTGCTGCCCATATTCCCGCATCCGATGACACCCAATCTTATCATCTTTCTTCGCCTCCTGCTCTTCATACTTCTGCCACATCAAAGAATGTATCTGTGCATATCCGATCTGGCATTCTCACCAGACAGATGGGCTTTTACATATTCACCATCTATCTTTAATTCAAATGGTGGCATATCAGGATCGCCGGCATTGAAAGATATATCTTCAAGAAGCTGTTCGAATACTGCATGCAGCCTTCTTGCTCCGATATCCTCACCGTTTTCGTTTGCCTCACAGGCCGCCGCCGCAATTTCAGAGATTGCGGAATCCTCAAAGGTGAGCATAACTTTGTCAACAGCCAACAGAGCATGGTACTGACGGGTCAATGCATTATCCGGTTCAGTCATAATGCGTTTAAAATCCTGTTCCGAAAGGCTCTTGAGCTCAACATGTACAGGAAAGCGGCCCTGCAGCTCAGGAATCAGGTCGGAAACTTTTGCCACATGGAAAGCACCTGCACCGATGAAAAGCATAAAATCCGTCTTCACCGGTCCATATTTCGTATTCACTACAGAACCTTCGACAATGGGCAGAATATCACGCTGGACGCCTTCACGGCTCACATCGATCCCATGTGAACCATTCGAAGAGGCGATCTTATCAATCTCATCGATGAACACAATGCCGTCATTTTCTGCCCGGCGGATCGCCTCATCCTCAATGGCATCCATGTCAATGAGTTTTTCACTTTCCTGCTGTGTGAGGATTTTCCGTGCTTCTTTCACCTTCACATGACGGATTTTGGTCCTTTTAGGCATCATGCCGCCCATCATATCGCCGATGGAAATCGAATTGCCGCCAACCTCAAGGCTTGGCATATCTTCCTCGACCTCAATATCAAGTTCCCTGTCTTCGAGCTCTCCGCGAAGCAGCTTTTCTCTTAACGCATCACGCTCTGTCTTCTGTGCGTTCTCTTCCTCTGTTGTCAGAGATTTCTCTTCCGGCTTGCGTCCCAGGAGGAAATCAAGAGGGTTGCTGGCCTGTTTCTTGGCATTCGGATTAAGGAGCATGCCCACAAGACGATCATCTGCCAGGACCTGCGCACGGGGCTGAACTTCCTTCATTTTCTGATCCCGCACCATACGGATGCTGTTTTCCAC
This sequence comes from uncultured Clostridia bacterium, assembly GCA_946538615.1. Classification (GTDB taxonomy): domain Bacteria; phylum Bacillota; class Clostridia; order Christensenellales; family Aristaeellaceae; genus UBA2943. Next base: position 276 of record CAMNGW010000182.1, on the reverse strand, counting down.
CAGGTCACGTATGATGGATTCCACGTCACGTCCGACATAGCCAACCTCGGTAAACTTGGTAGCCTCAACCTTGATAAACGGTGCACCTACCAGTTTAGCCAGTCTGCGGGCAATCTCTGTTTTGCCCACACCTGTCGGTCCGATCATCAGAATATTTTTGGGGCTGATTTCTTCGCGCATTTCTTCAGAGACATGGGCTCTTCTGTAGCGGTTCCGAAGAGCGATAGCAACCATTTTCTTGGCCTCGTCCTGGCCAATAATATATCTGTCCAGTTC
>CAMNGW010000181.1 GCA_946538615.1 uncultured Clostridia bacterium | reverse complement strand
CCACGGCCTGTCGCTTAGGAGGCGACCGCTCTATCCTGCTGAGCTACGGAACCATATTTTCGAGAGGATTCAATTTTGAAGGACTCCGATGATCCGACGGCTGTTCACTGTAAGGCTGGAAAGGCTTTGACGATCAGAGAGCTCACTTGAACCAGCTTTTCTGCCCCTGCATGCCATTCCGGTGTAACGCCAAGCATAAAACTGCCACCAGACATACGCCTTACTTCCGGGCATTGCCTTTGAGACCCTGCCAGATTTCCGGCGCAGTACGCAGTATAGCACACTTGTCAGATTCCCGCAAGCGCTGTATTGATCCTCTGACCCTCGATGCGCCAGTGCACCCGGCTGTGGATGCGGACCGGGGACAATACAGACCCTGATAAAGAGGCTGGACAAAATATGGAGCATCATGTATGCTCTTTATCAACAGCTTATATCTGAAAAAAGGAGGCAATGTATGACGGATTCACAGAATGTGGAAAAAGGAAAAAGAAAAGGGATGCCTCTTCAGACGCTCATCATTGTTATGATCCTTATTGCAGGCATCATATCGTTTGCCCTGCTGTATTCGATGTACAGGACCACAAAGGGCTATGATGTCATGCGGAGCGCAACACAGGACTACATTGAATGGCAGTCGAGCGCCTTCAGTCTTCAGGAAGCCTCCAGCTATCTGACTGAGCAGGCCCGCAGTTTCACGGTCACAGGCGATCCTGAGAAAGCCCGTCTTTACTATCAGGAAGTCCAGGTGACAAAGCGGAGGGAGAAAGCTGTCGAGGATATAAAGAACGGCATTACAGACGAGCGTGCCATGGAGCACCTTTCCAAGGCCCTTGAGCTGAGCGATGCACTCATGCAGGTCGAGGAATATGCGATGCGGCTGGTCATTGAGGCCAATGGCGGGGACGTGGCACGCTATCCTGAACCGCTTGCGCGTATTGAACTCACAGAAAACGACGCGGCTCTTTCTGCAGAAGAAAAAATGAGTGCAGCCCGTGCCATGATGTTTGACAGCTATTATGACACCATGGTCAGCCAGATCCGGACACACGTGTCACTTTGTGTGGATGCCCTCATTAATACAACCACCGGCCGGCAGAAGGAAAGCGCAGAAGGTGTGACAGACCAAATGCGCTACCAGAAGTATCTGATCGCGGGCCTTATGCTCTCGCTGCTCCTGACCGCGCTTGTCATTTTTATTCTGGTCATAGGGCCGCTGAACCGGCAGATCAAGCATATCAGCAAGGATCAGATGCTCGATGAAGAAGGGACATCTGAGCTCAGGTTCCTTGCGCGGACCTACAATGAGATATACGCACAGACCAGGACCAAGAACGAACAGCTCAGCTATGAGGCGAGCCACGACCCGCTTACCGGGCTCTACAACCGTTCGGCTTATGACCGGGCGCGTCTGAAGTATAAAGAGGAAGATATTGCTCTGATCCTTGTGGACATAGATGTCTTTAAGTCCATCAATGACCAGTATGGGCACGATATGGGCGACAGGGTGCTCAGGCGCGTTGCAGACGTACTGCAGAGCAGTTTCCGTGGAGAGGATATGGTGTGCCGCATCGGTGGGGACGAATTCTCCGTCATCATGGTGCATGCTTCCTCTCAGCTCACGGAACTTGTCCGGGGAAAGATCCAGAGGGCGGCGGCTAAACTGGCCAACCCTACCGACGGCCTGCCCGTGGTGACGCTGTCAGTGGGTGTTGCATTTGCTGACCAGAAGGAACCTTCGGAGGACCTTTTTAAAAACGCGGACCTTGCCCTTTACCAGATCAAGATGGCAGGACGGAACGGCTGTGCTTTCTACCAGCCCCAAAGGACGGAGTCATAACAGAGTTTTCAGGGAGGAAGAGAAGGAACATGGAGAAAAAACGACTGGTGGTCTTTACGGATATCGGGGATACCATCATTGATGAGGGCACAGAGGTAAGGAACGGGGAAGTTGTTGTGCATGCGTCCTGTATACCGGGTGCCCGGGATGTGATGAGAAAGCTCTTTGCGTCAGGGTACACCATTGCCATGGTTGCCGACGGCCTGACACAGTCTTTCCACAACATGATGGAACAGCACCAGCTCACCGATGTCTTCTCCGCCTGGATCATTTCCGAGGAAGTCGGGGAGGACAAACCGAGCCCGAAAATGTTTGAAGCCGCTATGCGGGCCCTCTCCCTGAAGGAGGAAGACAAGGGAAGGATCATCATGGTGGGGAACAATGTGCTCAGGGACATGCGCGGCGCGAACCGCTTCGGCATCCGGTCCGTCCTTATGGACTGGTCGGACCGGCGCTCTTTTGAGCCCCAGCTGCCCGAAGATGTCCCGACCTACCGGATCCATGAACCTGCAGCGCTCTTCGAACTGTGCGAAAGGCTCAATGCTGAGCTGGAAGGGGGAGATGAGCCATGACGGATTTGGAAATTGCCCTCCGTTACAGCCCGCTCCTGCACCATGATGTGAACGACCCGATTCCCCTGAGGGCCGTAGGGTACACGGTTTTCCGCCGGACCGCCCCGAGCGTTTCCTTCCCGGGACGCGTGGTCAAAGCCCCCCTGGACGGGTTCACTGTGGAGTACGCGTACTTTTACAATTATGACATTGAGCACATGTATGATCTGGAGCATGTATGGGTCTTTGTGGAAAACGGGCGTGTCACGGATGCCCAAGGGAGCTTTCATGGCAAATATCTGAACCTTTTTGTGCCGGGACTGCCGGGTACCCTTCCGCCAGAGGACGGACACGTCCAGGTATTTGCCCATCCGGGCAAGCACGCCATGCTCGCCTCCCCGCTCATGACAAAGCTCTATCCGGGCTGGGAAGGGTGCTGCCGTGAGGCAAAAGGGCCGGTGCTGATCGGGAACCCTTTTACAGCGAAGTTTTCCGGAACGGGGAAGGACCTGTTTGTCCCTTCGCCCCAGGACAATGATAACAGCTCATGGTATCTGCGCACCCATCTCTCCTTTGAGCCCTCCCTGGATTTTTCCCGCATTGTCCGGCCGGATGCGGCCTGTTTTATGCCCTGGGACGAACTGTATGAAAAAATACCTGGATGGATCGCACAGGAGTGTGCCCGCATTGCCGCTTTGCGCAGACAGGAAGAGGAAAGGGGAGACAACTGATGGATTTTGACCCCATAAGCTATGGCGCGGCAGCCGACGGTGTTCAGGACGATTCACACGCGATCCAGGCTGCGGTCGATGCGTGCAGCGAAGCGGGCGGCGGCCGTGTGGTCCTCCGGGCGGGAAAGACCTACAGGAGCGCCTCGCTTCATCTGAAAAGTTTTGTGGAGCTGCATCTTGAAAACGGGAGCCGCCTTAAAGCGTCACCGGTCCTTGAGGATTATTTCCGCCCGGACCAGCCTGTCACAGGCCCGGCGTCCGGGGTGGGGACCCCGGTGACAGGGAAGCCCAGCTATGTTTTTCTGTATGCCTGTGGGGCCCAGCACCTGCGCATCACCGGGCCCGGTGTGATCGACGGCTCCGGGGACGCCTTTGTCAGAAGGGTCTCACCCTGGTATGTGACAGGCGATTTCTATCCGCGGCCCACGCTGGTCTATCTGGAAAAATGCGAGCACGTGACGGTACGCGACACGGTAATGTGCAATGTGGCGTTCTGGACGCTGCACCTCGGGGGCTGCACGGACGTGCTGGTCGACGCCATCCGGATCCTCAATCCGCTGGATGTGGCCAATTCGGATGGAATTGACGTGGACCACAGCCGGCACGTCCGCATCCGGGACTGCCATATTGAATGTGCCGACGACTGTATATGCATGAAAAACACGCTGGGCAACCGGGAGTACCCGCATACGAGGGACGTGATTGTAAGCGGGTGTACGCTCATCTCCACCTCTGCCGCCCTGAAAATCGGGACCGAGGGCGTGGATGATTTTGAAAACATCATTTTCTCTGACTGCACCATTGACGCCAGCAACCGGGGACTTTCTATACAGGTCCGGGACAGGGGCTGCGTGCGCAATGTCATGTTCGACCACATCAGCGTGCGCACGAGGCGTTTTGCGGAGAGCTGGTGGGGCTGTGCAGAACCGATTGCCGTGACGGCAGTCGACCGCGCCAGCGACAACCCCGGGGGCACGATTGAAAATGTGCGCTTCACCCATATCGACTGTGAAGGGGAGAACGGGGCCGTGCTCTACGGTCTGCCGGGACGCATCCGGGACATCCGCATGGAAGATGTCAGCATACGACTGACTAAGAGCAGCCGCTGGCCCAAGGACTGCTATGACCTGCGCCCGGGAGTAGGGATGGAGGTCGTCAGGCGGCGGAGCGTACCGCTTCTGGTCCATGAAGTGGAGGGACTGGAACTTAAAGACATGCACCTGACCGGGTTCGATGGCGAAAAGGCAGAACCGGAAACCTGGTGAGAAAACGCTGCGGGAAACCGCAGCGTTTTCCATCTGAAGAGGTATAACGTTAAACTTCACAATAAAAATATAAAGGGCCCCTGAGCTTTAACGCACAGGAGCGCCTGTAGCGGACACGGTCACAGGGATGCCCAGACCGTGCAGTTTTTCCAGCCAGGGAGCGGGTATGGTCCTGTCGGTAATGATTTCCCCGAAGGTATCAAGCTGGGCATAAGTCATCAGCGAGGTGACCCCGAATTTGTTCCCTGTGACAAGGAGGACGGGCTTCTCGGTGTGGGCGACGGCCGCTTTTTTGATCTGGTACTCCAGTGGGATGGAATTGGTCACGCCGCCGTTCTGGGACACGCCCGTGGCGGCCATGAAAGCGATATTGGTATTGTAGGTACTCAGGAAGTCGGCGGAGTCTTTCCCGGTGATGGCATGGGCCGTCCTGTCCAGCTCGCCGGGCAGGACGATCAGCTGGATGCCCGGATGCTCCATGGCCCGCACGATGATCTCAATATTGTTGGTGATCACAGTGATGGCCTTGTCCTGCAGCGCATCAATCAGATAGACAGTGGTCGTACCCGAGTCGATGAACACGATATCCCCGTCCTTTACCATGTCTGCCGCTTTCCTGCAGATGGCCTGCTTGGCAGGGCTGGGGGTAAGGGAGCGCTGTTCGTAGGGGACAAATCCGCTGACTTTTCTCAGCGTCCTGACGCCGCCATAGACTTTCTCGGCCAGTCCGCTGCGGACAATGTCGGCAATATCGCGCCGGATGGTGTTCATAGAGACATTGAAATGTTCACAGAGCTCGTCCATAGAGGCCGTCTCGCGGTCAGTAAGGTAGAGAATGATCTGCTGCTGGCGTTGTGTTTTCATGGATGTCCTCCGGAATATTTGACTGAAAGGAGTGTACAGGACAGGGCAGTGCCTGTCAATTACTCATGCCCCTGTGAATAATGAGTAACTCATGGTTATATTTTAACATATTGGGCGGAGAAATGAGCAAATTGCACAAAAAAATGTTGACATGGTCCGTGCAAATCGTTACAATCCCAATTAGGTGGTTGATTAATCGCCAGATTGTATATCTCTGAAAAACGAAGGCGTGACAGTATATGACCAGGGAACAGCAACTTCTTACCTGCGCCGAGAAAAATGTGGAGCGTATGCTCCCAAGGACCTCGGCAGCGGGTGTGCTCCAGGAAGACGGCTTCACAGACACGCGCTACACGGGCTTCTGCCTTGCCCTGTTCCTTACGGTTTATGTGCACCCTGCCTCCCGTTTCCATGAGAACGGGACGCTCTTTCAGGCGATGGATGACTGCCTGGTCTGCCTTGAGAGGGATGCCAGGGAAAGCGGACTGTTCGATCTGTCTTCCTGCAATTTTGACTCCGCTCCCGACACGGCTTTCACCGTCAACGCACTTTCGGATGCCTATCAGCTCCTTATGGCTTCCGGCGTGCGGGAGGCGGAAAGCTTCGGCGCCCGTCTGCTGGCGGTCCTTGTACGGGCAGCCAAAGGCATCTGCGGGGCGGGCTTTCACACCCCCAACCACCGCTGGGCTATAGCCAGTGCCCTCAAGCAGGTCGCCGCTTTCATCCGGGAAACGGACAGGGAGACGGCGTCCGCCCTGGAAGGGACTGCGGACCGCTACCTGGCCGAGGGCCTTGACATCTCCGGGGACGGAGAGTTTGCCGAGCGCTCGGCGGGAACCTACAACGTGGTCAACGACGACCAGATGATCAGGCTCTATCAGCTCACCGGTGACGGGGCTTACATCAGGGCGGCGAAGCAGAACCTTGCGTTCATGCTCCACTACTTTGAACCGGACGGGTCCATTTTCACGCTCAACTCCACCCGGCAGGACTACGGCAAAAAAGTATGGCCCTCAGGCTACTGGAAGATGTACCTCATGGTGGGGTACCTCACCGAGGACCCGGATTTTGCCGGTTATGCTTCCTGGATGTGGGAAGCCTCCGTGTCGCACGGTGAGACGCCCGATGGGCTCGCGTGGCTGATGCTGCATCCCGGCCTTGAGCAGTTTGGCCGGGAGCCCGACCTGTCCTGCATGCTCCGCTATGCGCGCGTGTTCCCCCATTCGGGTGTGGGGAGATGGAGATGGGACGACATGGTCGTCACGGCGCTTGCCGGCAAGCCTGATTTTCTGTATGTGACAAAAGGTGACATGAACCTGTGCCTTTCCCTGTACGCTAATGTCTGCGACAAGCGCAATTTTGTGGCGCAGGCCATTGAGCCGCTTTCGGACCACGCCTTCCGTCTCGTCTCCCGCTTTGAGAGCTGGTACTACGAGCCCTTTGCCGAGAAGCAGGAGACCAGCGACTGGTGGCAGATGGACCACGGGAAGCGCCCGCGCCAGGTGCGGGACTGTCTGGAGATCGCCATCACAGCGGACCTCCGCCTGCAGGAAGGGTACCTTTCCCTCACCGTGAGTGCAAAGGGACTGAGCCGGGTCCCCCTCCGCCTGGAGCTGGGGTTCACGCCCGGTGAGCTGAGAACGGAGAGCCTGCGGATGCGTGCTGCCCCGGGGGGCGAAGCGACGGTCCTGTCGGGCAGCGTCCAGATGACAGGGAAGGACCATACGCTTTCTGTGGGGCCCTGCTTTGCAAGGCACAATGTGTGTTCGCGCATGGGCGGTGCGTTTCCCAGGGCAAATGACCGCTTTACCGTCTATCTGACGGACATCACGCCCTGTGAAAGGACCCTGCGCATCTCAGACGCTCCCTGTTTCCCCGACACGATGGAATGAACACGGTTGTCCGCAGGCCCTGCCTGCTTGTATAAAACCCCGGCAAATACGATGAAAAAGGAGAGATGGCGAGTGACCACCAAGAAACCATCTGAGATCAGACCCGACCGCAAGGGCTGGTTCAAACCTTACATTGCGGGAACCTGGCAGCTGTATCTCATGATGCTCATCCCCATTGTGTACATCATCTGTTTCAAGTACAAGCCCATGCTGGGCATTGTCATGGCCTTCAAGAAATATACGCCCTTTGGCGGAAGGTCCATGTGGGAGATGGACTGGGTCGGTTTCC
>CAMNGW010000180.1 GCA_946538615.1 uncultured Clostridia bacterium | reverse complement strand
GATCGATACCCGCGTGAAGGCCACCGCGGCCATGACCATGTATGACATGAGCCGGGTCAACGCCAACGGATATTTTGATTCCATGGACGAGGATGCCCGGTATGCTGCCCGTCAGGCGCTCAATGCCCAGCGCACCGTGGATTACCGCAATGGGACCTATGAGCTCGGCGGCGGTGTGGTGGACCCCCTGCCGGATGACGCGCCGTTCTTTGTAAAGGATTACTATGCCTATTACAAAACGCCCCGCGGGTACCATAAGCGCAGCCTCAATTCCAACGGCGGCTGGAACAAGACCGGCACCATGTCGTTCATGAACATGCCGCAGCTCACGTATACCAGGGAGATCCGCAGCGCTGTCCTCATCGTGCACGGCGACAAGGCCCACTCCTGCTATTTCAGCCGGGACGCCTATGCTGCCATGGTCAAGGACAGCAAATACACCGACAACAAAGAGCTGATGATTATCCCCGGCGCGGTGCATACCGACCTGTATGACCAGGTGGACATCATCCCGTTCGATAAACTGGAAGGATTTTTCAGGGAGTATCTGAAATGAGAGTACTGATTTTAAACGGCAGTCCCCGCCCCAAAGGGAACACAAAGCAGATGGTCAGCGCCTTCTGTGAAGGTCTGGAGAAGGCAGGACATGAATTTGACGTGGTGGATGTCTGCCGGATGAACATTCATGGCTGCCTTGCCTGCGAATACTGTCACGGGAAAGGCGGCGGAGAGTGTGTGCAGAAAGACGGCATGCAAACTGTGTACCAGCAGCTCAGCGAAGCAGATTTGCTGGTCATCGCGTCACCCATCTATTATCATGGCCTGACTGGTCAGATGAAATGCTGCATCGACCGCTTCTATGCCGCGCTCTATCCGAAAAAGCCCATGAAGCTGAAAAAGGTCGCCATGCTGCTCGTCTCCGGAGACCCGGATATGTACAATGGTGCCATGTTCTCCTATCAGGGGGATTTCCTGGATTATCTGGGACTGGAGGACATGGGCGTGATTACGGCTCAGGCCTATGAACCGGGTCTGCCCGAAGAAAAGCTGGAAGAAATCAGACGGTTCGGGGCGTCGCTCTGACCCCATACTGAAGAGGTGGCCCTGAAGGACGTCCGGTACTTAGAATGGAAGATGCGGAAGGTTCCGTAGAAGAGGGACCGTATCGTACCAAACGGGTGTTTTTCCGCAGCCGCTGGTGCAGAAGACATAGGAAAAAAACAGGGAGGTAAGGGACCCATGCCAGTCCTGCTCCCTGTTTTTTATTGACAGAAATACTCCTATATAGTAGAATTTGGATGTATTGCTGTACAGGAGCTGTTGCTATGGTTGCAAATGGTGGTTTCCTGGTCACGAAGATCAAGCAGCTTGGTGACCGTATCTTTGAAAAAGTGCTGACCGAGCGGGGCATAGATGCCTTCAATGGGGCGCAGGGAAGGATCCTGTATGTCCTCTGGCAGAAGGATGGCGTACCGATTAAAACAGTCTCTGACTCCTGCGGTCTGGCCATCACGTCCCTGACCACGATGCTTGAGCGCATGGAGCGCCAGGGGCTGATTCGGAGAGAGGCGGACAGCCGGGACAAGCGGAAGACGCTGCTTTTCCTGACAGATAAGGCCAGGGCGCTGCAGGCAGATTATGATGCTGTTTCCGGTCAGATGGGTGCGCTGTACTACAAGGATTTCACAGACAATGAGATCCTGCAGTTCGAGGCTTATCTGCAGCGGATACAGAAGAATCTGGAGGAGAAGCTGAAATCATGAGCGTATGCATCAAGGACCTGATCCAGAACATGAATCTTGTGATCGGCTGCAGCGTGGGCTGTCCATACTGCTACGCAAGGAACAACGTGAAACGTTACCACACGATCGAAGACTTTTCAAAACCGGAGTTCTTTCCGGGAAAGCTGCGGATGATGGACAGGCCCAGACCACAGAACTTCCTTCTGACGGGCATGAGCGACCTGGCGGGCTGGGAACCGGAATGGCGCGAAACCGTCTTTGCAAAGATCCGGGAGAATCCCCAGCACCAGTTCCTTTTCCTCAGCAAGCGGCCCGATCTGCTTGACATCAGCACCGGACTTGACAATGCCTGGTTCGGCGTGACGGTCACCAGAAAATCGGAGCTCTGGCGAATCCGTGCGCTGCGGGAAAATGTAAAAGCAAGACATTACCATGTGACTTTTGAACCACTCTTTGACGATCCCGGTGAAGTGGACCTGTCCGGCATCGGCTGGATCGTCGTTGGTACCATGACCGGAGCGCAGAGCCGGAAGGTGCATACCGAGCCTGCGTGGGCCTGTTCCCTGACGGAGCAGGCTCACCTCAACCACATACCGGTCTTCTGGAAAGAGGATCTTGTCCCCATCATGGGCGAAGAGCAGATGGTCCAGGAGCTGCCGGAAGCATTCAATCACGTACTGGAGGAACAGAAAGTATGGAACTGCCGGAAATCAGAATAGGGTTTGTACAGACAAAGAGCATCATGACAAAATCCAACGGACCCCTTGGCGGATATTCGGTCAACCCGTATACGGGCTGTCCCCATGCATGCCGCTACTGTTACGCCAGTTTCATGAAACGGTTCACCGGGCACACCGAAGACTGGGGCACTTTCATGGATGTGAAGGAGTGGCCAGCCATTACGAATCCCCGGAAGTATGCCGGTCAGAAAGTGATTGTCGGAACAGTCACGGACGGCTATAACCCGCTGGAGGAGAAATTCGGAAAGACGCGACTGCTGCTGGAACAGCTGAAGGACAGCGGCGCGGATATCCTGATCTGCACAAAGTCTGACCTCGTTTTGCGGGACATGGACCTGCTGCAGGAAATCAACAGGAAGAACCGTCTGACGGTTTCCTGGTCGGTAAATACGCTGGATGAGGATTTCAAAAATGACATGGACGCAGCGGTCAGCATTGAGAGAAGGCTCGCGGCCATGAAGCAGGTCTATGACGCGGGCATCCGTACCGTCTGCTTCATTTCCCCTGTGTTCCCGGGTCTGACAGACATTGAGGCCATCTTTGAGCGGGCAAAGGACCAGTGCGACCTTGTCTGGCTGGAGAACCTGAACCTGCGCGGCGGGTTCAAGGCTGGTATTATGGATTATGTGGCCCAGAAGCATCCGGACCTTTTACCGCTTTATGAACAGATTTACAATAAGCGGGACCGGAGCTATTTCGAGGCCCTTGAGAAGAAAGCGGAGGAAATGGCCCAAAAGCACAACTGCCGCTTTATCGATAATGAAACACCCTATGAGCGTGTTCCTCAGGGACATCCGACCATCGTGGATTACTTTTATCATGAGGAAGTCCGTGGCACCAGCAACAGCGGTATACGGAACAGGGGATAAGGCGTATCATGGCTGTACCCGGCTGGTCCTCACCGGTAAAACCACGGGGATACTCTGCCGTTACATCCCTGGCTATGCCTTCCGGCTGACATATAGCACAGGTGCTTAAGGAAGGTAGTGTGAGGCGATTCTTTCCATATGTCATGAGGTAACAGAAGATAATCAGACCGTTCTGCTGCAGGGCGGTCTGTTTTTTCAGTGTGTAAGAGTAGAATGGGGTGTTTTCTTGGTACGGTTCCTGACAGAGGCAAAACATTCAGTCAGAAAAGAGCTGATGTAATCAGGATCAACACTGGGAAACAACTTAATCGTTTCAGTTGTATGCTACGCAGCTGCTTATAAAAGATATGGGGTATCTCCATAGGGCCAGGATCTGCCTTGTCCCGGACGACCATCTGGAATCGATACAACCTAAGAGACGTGCTTCATCGTACAGAGAACGTTGTCTTCGTTTTCAGGCAGTCTGAAATCAAGAGGGATCCAGTTGGTCCGGCAGCATTCAGTCATCAATGTATGGCCTGTCATGATACCACATACCAAATTGAGCATAAATCGTAATATGAATCGATGTCAAAGGAAAAATCACACCTTGATGGAGACCAGTTGGGTTGAGCTTCATGGACACTTGCATCACGGATGTCCCGGTATTCTCGTCAGGCTGCTGCTGGCAGATCATCCAGGGTACTGAAATCTTAAGCCCTGTCCGCTCCCTTCCTTCAGTTCCTGACAGTTAAATAGTTTTTTCTTGATATAGATAAAGATATCGTGACTTTCCCTTCAGGTTTAGATATAATATCGTATGAATATCTTCTCTTCACATTAAGGACGAACATGGCTGAAACATAAACAGAATTACAGATAAAGGAAGAAACATGGATGATGAAATCAGGAAACCACGATATAAGAAGACGGCTTTGGAGAAATCTGGTGATGGCAGGATGCCTCATGGTGCTTGGCTTAAGCCTGGCAAAAATGGCACGGGGAGAAAATGCTGATCCTTCCGCGGGAATCATTGGTTCAGAAAGGCAACCCACCTGCACGGAAAGCGGATACAGAGCCATCGAGGAGCAGGGGGCCATTCACTTCGAGACAATTCCTCCTCTTGGACACAGCTTTGACGAATGGAAAACAGACGGGGACGGAATATGGAAAACACATATCTGCCAAAGATGTGGATATGAAGAAAAAGTCCGTGTCAGTACCGTTGCGGAAGAGACACTTCCAAGACTGTACCTGACAGGCGGGATGGACGGAATCGGCAAAAAAAGCCGGGTTACACTTGAGGCAGATTTCGCCAGCACGGAAGAAAACTTTCAGTGCTATGGGATCATGACACTTCAGGGACATTCCACATTCGGCCTTCCAAAGAAAAACTATACCATCCGGTTCTATGATGACACAGAGGGGAACAGCAAACATAAGATTGCTTTTCGGGACTGGCGCAAGGAGCATAAATATATACTGAAAGCGAATTATGCAGATATTTCCCAGTGCCGGAACCTGGTTGCAGCAGGGATCTGGAGGGAAATGATCAAAAGCAGGGAAAACGTGCCGCAGAGGATTCTGGACCTTCCGACATACGGCACTGTGGATGGATTTCCTGTCGCGGTTTACCTCAACGGTGATTTCTTTGGTCTCTACACACTCAACCTTCATAAGGATGACGATCTGTACCATATGAAAGAGGGGAACAGGGAAGCGCTGATTATCTGCAATGCACAGACGATGGATGAATCCCTCTTCCGTGAAACGGCTGCTTTTTCAGAGGATTACAGCAGCGACTGGGAAATTGAGTTCTGCGGAACGGAAGACGAATCCTGGGCCATGGAGAGTTTCAATCAGCTGATTACGTTTGTTATGGAAAGCAGCGACGAGGACTTCCGCCTGCACCTGCAGGATTACATGGACGTGGACGCAGCTGTGGATTATCTCCTGTTCATTTACGCGATGGGCCTTCCGAACAGTGGGGCCAAAGACCTGGTGATGCTCAGCTACGGGGAAAAATGGATCCCATCAGCTTTTGATATGGACGAGGCTTTTGGTCTGGATCCTGCACATGGACGCTACCGGGACCCGCTGGAGTTCCTGCCTGCTCTTACTGGCGGCCCGGAGCCCAGCGGAACAAACAGCCTGCTGTGGGACAGGATGCTCGTCAATTTTCAGGACCGCCTCAGAACGCGGTACTTTGCACTACGGCAGAGTGTATTTTCTGATGATTTCATGATAAACCGGGTGAAGGACTTCATTGCCCAAATCCCTGAAAGCTTTTATGATTTCGATTTGTATCTGTATCCTGAAAGAGCCATAAAGGATATCCGGATGGAAGAACAGATTATACAGTATATCAGGACACGAATGAAGATTCTGGACTATATTTGGGGAGGATTTGCAGAATGAAGAAGTTTTATCGTTTTCCGGCAGTGATGGCCATGGTGTGCATCCTGCTCTGTACGATATGGCTGTCCGCAGGCGCGGAAATGGTTTCCGGAGCCGGATGGTACCTGGAGGGTAATGAGCTTCATGTCAGTGCCAACCTGGGCCATTCTACTGTGGCCTCTTCCAGCTCATCCAATTACACAACATCGCGCTTTGAATCAGCTGGCATTCAGAGCCAGGTGCACTCTCTCGTGATAGAGGAGGGTGTAACATCAATTGGCGGGCTTTCCTTTTACGGCATGTACAACCTGACCAGCGTAAGTTTTCCGTCCACTCTGGAGTCCATCTATGGTGATGCGTTTATGAATTGTTCCAGGCTGGAGACCATAACGATTCCGGCTGGCGTGAAAACACTTGGATCCCGTGCATTTGCAGGGTGTGGCTTAAAAACCGTGATTTTTGAAGGGGATGCGCCGTCACTGAACGGGTACTCCTACTGGTTTGATGGAAACTCTTCCTCAGCGCCTATTTCGAACAGTGCTGAGATTTATTATCATTCCGATAAAAAATGGACCACGTCCAATATGAGTCAGATGGCACCCTCGGGGACCTGGCACGATATGAATATTGCAGCCTCCGGCACCTGCGGGGAGAACGCTTCCTGGATTTATAACAGTGTGTATCACACACTGACAATTTCAGGCTCTGGCAGCGCGGGAGATTATACGAGCGGAAATTACACGCCGTGGCATGAGTACAACGATGAGATACAGCATGTGGTAATAAGGGACGGAATCACTTCCGTTACCAGATATACTTTTGAGTACATGACACATCTGCAGTCTGTGTCCCTGCCTTCCACGCTGCAGACGCTTTCCTGTAACGCATTCAATGACTGCAGGGAACTTGCTTCCATTACGATTCCTTATTCTGTGACTGAATTTGTCAGCGGATGTAATTTCAACCGCTGTGATGCACTGACGGATATCTATTATGAAGGAACAGAAGAAGAATGGCAGACGATTGCCAATTATGATAGCTGCAAGGTCTATGATGCGGATGTATCGTATCATTACCTGATCTATCATGAAGCAGAAGACCCCACCTGTACAATGGACGGGCATGATGCCTATTATGCTTTTGATGTCCCCGGAAATGATCAGCTTTATTCCGCTGCAAAGGAACGAATCGGTGCAATTCCTCTGCTGGCTTCCACCGGGCATTCCCCCGAAATTGTTCACGGTTATCCGGCAACCTGCCAGCAGACCGGACTCGAGGATGGTCAGGTATGCAGTATCTGTGGCGAAATGATCCAGATACAGGAAGAAATTCCCATGCTGAGCCATACTGTCGTTGAAGATGCAGCAGTGCCTCCCACCCAGCAGAGCACGGGTTTGACGGCTGGCAGCCACTGCGCGGTGTGCGGTGAAGTGCTGGTGGCACAGCAGGTGATTCCTGTCATTGGAAGTGAAGGGTCCGATGGTTTGGGACCGATGAGCGGGAAATGCGGCACCCGGCTGACCTGGTGGCTGGCAGACGGTGAACTGACCATCAGCGGAACAGGGGCTATGGGAAACTACAACAGCAGCACCGGAGCACCGTGGGAGCTTCGGAAGGCGGGCATCACGAAAGTGACAGTTGCAAGCGGCGTGACCAGCATCGGGGATTACGCGTTCTATGGCTGCCTGAATCTGACGGAAGTGAGCCTGCCGGGAAC
>CAMNGW010000179.1 GCA_946538615.1 uncultured Clostridia bacterium | reverse complement strand
GGACCTGTTACGCTCGGACCGATCGCATTGACTGACATTGTAACCGGCGAGTTTGGCTGGGACGGCGAGAACTATCATTTTGATACCGGCTGGGTGGAAATTGTGGAGAAGCAGTCCGAGTATGCCCGCCTGGGCTATCAGGCAATTCAGGGCAGCGAAGAGTATCTGGCCGTGGTGCCCGATAACATGTGGCCCGGTGAGTCCGGTCATGTGGCGATCCAGATGGACGCTTACTGGACGCTGAATAATATCTATACCCAGACAGCTGCTCTGGAACGCGGTCTGAAGATGGTTCCATATAACAGCCCGATCGGTGAAGATACAGAAAATGGCGGTCAGTTCTCCTGGCTTGACATGGTATCTATCTCGACAACCTGTGCACATCCGCGGGAGGCATATGAAGTCGCCAAGTTCCTGACCTGGGGCAAGGAAGGCTGGCTTGAGCGGGCAAAGCTTTATCCGGAACTGACCAATGAAGCCGGCGAAAAGATCTACCGTGTTCCCGGTTCTCTGCCTATGATTCAGGATAAAGAAGTAAATGAAGCTATGGCTGCCATTATGCCTGACCTTGGCTATTGGAATGACTGGGAGGCCTTCTTTGCTGCCATTGAGAATCCGGTCACATTCGGCGGACGTACGATTCCTGGTTTCAACACCTTTATTACAGATTATTATCACGGCAGTGATTATAATGGCTATACGGGTATTGAAGCGGCAATCAATGCAGGCGCTATCGATCCCTATGATTATACCGATGCGCTTAATGCAGCCGGACGGAAATATTATGAAGATGCTATGAACGTATTCTATAACGTATACGGTCAGGCAGAATAAAAGCAGAACAGCCGGACATCGCTCCGGCTGTTTTCAGGAACACCATGGTTCAGCCGGGAAAGGAAGCAGTGAATGCGTAAATTGACTGATCTGCGGGAAGCAATGCCCGTCTTTAAAGCCTTATCTTCTGAAACAAGGATTTCCATTCTGGAGATACTTGGTAAAGAGGGACCTTTGAGCATGACGGGCCTGAGTGAACGCACAGGCCTGACCGCGGGATCGCTGACGCCGCATATACGGATGCTCCAGGCATGCGGAATAATTGAAATATCGATGTCAGAAGGAAAGCATGGCTTGCAGAAGATATGCAGACTGAATCCTGAAAGTCTGCTGATCGAACCTGTGCAGGACACGCCTGCCAAAACTATCCATGAGGCTGAAATCGGAGTCGGGGAATATACCAGTTTCCATGTGTTTCCCACATGTGGTTTATGCACACAAGAGCATATTATTGGCAGAGTGGACAATCCGGCCGTGTTCTCAGATCCTAATCATGGCAAGGCGGAGATCCTGTGGCTTGGACGCGGATGGGTGGAATATACGCTTCCTTCCCTGCTTATGGAAAACGAAAAGGCACTGGAAATTCAAATTACGATGGAGATTTCCTCTGAGGCGCCCGGCATTGCCGAGGACTGGCCAAGTGACATCTGTTTTTCCCTGAATGGGATATCCATTGGCACATGGACAAGCCCTGGCGATTACGGGAGAATCCCGGGAATTTATAATCCATCCTGGTGGTTCCCAAACTGGAATCAGCATGGCTTATTCAAGCTGCTGTCCATTAACAATCGGGGTACTTTTATCGATGGCATGCGCATCAGTGATATCATACTTGATGATCTGGACCTCCGCCACGGGAAGGCAATGCTTTTCCGGATCGGTGTTTCAGAAACCGGGGACCATGTGGGCGGACTGACCATTTTTGGACATGGATTCGGCAATTATCCGCAGGATATCCATATCCGGATGCACTATGCACAGCAGGAATGAGACAAGACGGAAAACACGCGGTTTCTTTCCCTGTCTGTATGGTCCCATACGACCTGCACCTGGCAGCGGAGGTGGACTGCTGCGCGGCAGTCCCTGCCATCTGAGACTCTTTACAGCACAAAGAAAAGGTACAGTCCTTTGCGGACTGTACCTTTTCTTTGTGCTGCAGCTGCTTTTCAGAAGGGAGGTGCGTCCCCGGGAAGCAGGGGAACGGCCTGCGTGGAAATCTGGATCTGAGACTGCGAAACCTGGCTGATACCGCGCCAGGCAAAATAGAACCCGCCTGCGATCAGGATCACGGCAAGCAGGACAGGGAGAAAACCGGAACCGCGCTTTTGCGGAGCGCGCCATGAAACTGCCTTCAGATGCCGCATGACGCCGGAAGCCGCAACACCGGTCAGGGCACCGCATAACAGGCCAACCAGCATAAGAATACCCATATAACCTAGCATTTGCCGGGGAGTGTGCAGAATCAGCATGGCTGTGACAACCTGTCCGGCGTTGTGTAAAAGTCCGCCTGCCATAGAGACAACAATGGGATGTATGTTCGGAAGCCGCTTGAGGAGGATCATTCCTGTCAGACTGACAAGCCCGCCCGCATAGGCATAGATCATGGTACTGACCCCGCCAAACATGAGGCCGGAGAGAATAACTTTCAAGGACATAAGGATATAGGCCGTGGGGATATCAAGCATCCAGACTGCAAAAATCAGGACGGAGTTGGACAATCCGAGTTTGATGCCCGGTACACCGGGACTTGGCAGCAGAGATTCAACATAGCCCAAAATCAGCATAATGGCGAGCAGCATGCTGGACAGCGTGAGAAGGAGCGTCTGAGTGTGATTGGTATTTCGCATGATTACTCACTTTCCGATGTGTACATTTCAAGTATCTCCTCGGGTGTGTACAGGGCGAGGGAGACCTGATTGGGTAGACAGATGACCATATTATAAAGGATACGTTCCTGACGGTTATCAAGGGTGACGTGCCCCTGCTGTACACAGTCCTGGTTTTCGCAGGTGCTTTCCTCCATATAGAAGCCGTCCGGTGTGACATGAAGGAGGTTGCATTCTTCTGTGCCATCCTGCCGCAGCTGACGGATGGGAAGCGTATAATCCTCCTCCTCTGGCAGAGGGAGCCAGTAGGAGCCTCCGGAGTAGGTCAGCAGGATGTAGCCTTTGGCAGGTTCAGGGGCTGTGTCTTCCATAGACCCATCAGTTTCGGCACAGGCAAATGTAAAAGCGGAAAGCAGGACAAATAAGAAAAGGAAGCATCTTTTCATGGCTTATCCTCCGATGTGGGCAGAATGGGGGAATCGGGAGGGACAGAAGGAAGACTTTCTGTTTTTTCAAGGAATGAAACCATGACATAGCCTTCAATGACATCTGTGCGGACATGGACCCATTCCGGGTCCTCACAGCTTTCCAGTACAATCAGTTTCTGGTGCTTATAAAGCCGCATGAGGATTTCAGAAGAAAGGCCGGGTTCTGAGCGCAGATTCAGAGAGGAATCGTCATCAATTCCCTCCACCGAGGCGATGTAAGTGCCTTC
Source organism: uncultured Clostridia bacterium (assembly GCA_946538615.1). Lineage (GTDB taxonomy): Bacteria > Bacillota > Clostridia > Christensenellales > Aristaeellaceae > UBA2943. Next base: position 4,088 of record CAMNGW010000179.1, on the reverse strand, counting down.
AGGCAGGTCGTCAGCTGTTACAGGCATAAGTGTCGGTCTTGGGGTAGGTGAAGCGGCAGGCCCCGGGGTCATGGACAGGTCCGGGTGCAGCGTGGGCAGTGCAGGGAGAGCAGAGCCTGTGAGGCCCAGCGTCATGCCAGGATAATAGAAAGCGAGGATCTGGTCATATTTCCATTTTTCATGTTCCGCCATGTACTGGGCACCGCGCTGGCTCATACCCACACCGTGTCCGTAGCGCCGTGCCTCAAGGATGAAACGTTTTGACTCTTCACGCACAGTGATCAGTTCATTGTCTGCGCCATAAATGGACAGTGAAAGCATGCGGACCACATCAGGGAACAGGGGAAGGGACACGCTGACGGGTTCAGGGCAGGATTCAAAAGGCCCGAGAGTGTCTTTTAAAGGGGCAGGGGTATCGGTTACGAAAAAGAGCATGTCATCATCGTCACCGTAGGTACCGCCTGCGAGCCGGGGCGTGGCAGAAGGTAAGCTCACGGGCTTCCTGCCGGAGAAACGGAGCGTCAGGTTCAGCGTGGTGACAAACCTGCGTTGACCGGATTGTCCGGACAGGGAGACGGATGAGATTTCATCAATATGAAAAGATGAAGGGTCTGAACTGTACCCAAGGCGCACAAGGTCTTTCTGGAGTCCGCTGACAATAAGATGGAAGAATTCTTCCGGAAGATCCTGTGCATTTCTGGGGAGAAACGCACGTTTCACCAGGCTCTGAGGATTGGCCAGATCGTAAGGGTCATCGGTTATGGCATAAATGCCCTCAGAGTCTGTGCCGGGCCATACATGCTCTGGAATCTCGGTCTGTCCGCCGTTGCTGGCAGAGTAGTAACACATGACGGGTGAGCCATTTCTGGTACCGATTACGCCTGCGGTCTCAAGAATGGCCCGGTCGCAATCAGGATGCTTTCCGGTTCCGCGGTAAACCTGGTCATTGGTGGTATCGACAACATCATAGGCCCTTTTCGGGTTCAGATGGGTGATGGCATAGGTCCGGGCACACACCGCCTGGGCCTTGAGGGCCTCAATAGGGAAACCTTCTCCCATCTCATAAGGGAGGACCCCTCTGAGGTAGCTTTCAATGGGGAGAGAGAGCACAGCCTGCAGAAGCCCGCCTTGGATGTAAAGCCTCAGATTGCCGGGATAAAGTCCCGATGCGCCGTTGAGGCGCAGGGCACTGTCAGCACCATCGTACCTGTCCAACGAAACTTCGCTGCCCAGGCGCATATGTGTATCTTTTGAAAACAGGTACAGGTTCCCGCTCCGGACCTGAATTGTCAATTCGTTGCCGCTGTGCAGGGTCATTGAAAAACCATTGCCGGAAAGAAGATAGGATCCTTCTGGTGTCAGATCAAGACGGTCCGTCAGATTGAGACGTTTAAGAAGTACCCGGATCTCAGGTGAGGTATTTTCCTGTGACAGGCCCGGGAGAAAAAAAGACACAAGAATCAACAGAATCATACATCCAGTCCGAAGCTTCAAAATATGTCCCCCTTCAAAATCAGTTTTTGTTTCTTGCATGCTCTGCAAACTGCTTGGGGGTCATCCCTGCGTGCTTCCGGAACAGTTTACAGAAATGACTCGGATCAGAATAGCCACACTGCTGAGCAATCTCCTTGAGGGAGTATCCGCCCTGGAGCAGAAGTCTCTTGGCATATGAAATCCGTGCGGATATCACAAAGCTCGAAAAATTCTGTCCGACCTGTTCCTGAAACAGCTGACAGAAATAAGCAGGAGAAAGGCCAAGCAAATGGGCAAGACTGGCCTGCGTGCCGGGCAGGGACGGCTGTTCAAGAATGGTGTTGCAGATGGATCTGATGGCACAGGCATTTTCCTTGTCTGACCATTTCCGGATGATGGCAGGCAAAGAACTGAGCCACAGATTGATGGCTTCCCTTGGACGCCTTGTGAGATGATCAAAGGAAAGACCTGCTGTTATTTCATCGATGCTGATCTCGCTGTGGAAGTTCCAGAGAGCGTCAGCGACAATTGGGATAAAGGCAATATGCAGCCAGAGATCGTCTGAGTCATGCTGATGCAGATATTTGGGATAGGACAAGATGGTTTCATAGTTGCGGCAGCGCATGGCATGCAGCAGTTTTTCCTTATGATGACCAGCCTCAGAAGCGGAAAAAGGCGAGATGGTGCTCCACCACAGACTGAAGGGGCTTATATTTTCCTCTTCCGGCCTCAGACAGTCCGGGCACGTCCTGGGATGGACGGGTCCGATTTGTGCTTCCCCGGACAGTTTATTCTTCCGGCACAGTTCATGAAAGCGCTGTACGCAGATCCATGTACCGAGGTTCTGAAACATTTCGGCCTGAAAACGGGTATGAAGAATCAGAAGGGTAAGGCTGCCCGGGGAAACAGGTGAAAGTATATGGAATGATCCGACAAGATCAAATACGTGAGGAAGGTGATCCGTGAGCAGGTCACTGATCTGTGAACAATCCTGCAGGTCCGGTGTCCAACGGAGAACCTGCCAGGCTCGTGCAGGTAAAATGGGCGAGGCATGGCATTCTGTCCGCAAAGATGGAGATGCCTGCTCTTCAGGCTGTGTTCCCATGTTCCATATCTCCTTATCATGTGGCACTATAGCTTTGGTTCATAAGTATTGTATCCTGTTTGCCATTTTTTGAAAAGTCTGGCAAAGGATTTTATGTATCTTTCAATATGATATGCTGTATTCTGTCAAACATTGTGCAAACCTGATATAATGTTGACAAGGAGGATACTGTCATGCCTACATTCAATACAGATCAGCGCAAGGCCATAGAGGCTGTCAATCCCAAAATCCTTGTGTCAGCTGCAGCAGGTTCCGGGAAAACAACGGTTATGGTCCACAGGATTCTTGACATCCTCAGAAAGCACCCGGAAGTGTCGATTTCCCAGTTCCTTATTATTACCTTCACACGGGACGCAGCATGGAACATGAAAGAAAAGCTGGGTGAGCTCCTTGAAGAAGATCAGTCTCCAGAGGCTGTACGTGCCCTCAATGAGATAGAAACAGCATCAATCAGCACAATTCATGCCTTCTGTCAGACGCTTCTGAAAAATGAACTGCTGGGTATGGACCCGGGTGTCATCAAAGAAAGCAAGATGAAACAGTTCAAGAGCGAAGCATTTGCTGACGCTGTCAATCTGATCATGAGCAAAGCCGGACCGTATACGACGGAGGAACGGAAAAAAGTCATTCTTCTGATGACAGCTTTTGAAAAGGACAAGGCGGAAAAGATGTGTCTTGAACTTTATGAAAAACTGATGGGTGTCCCGGAGCCTCTGAAGTGCCTGAGCACCCTTTCGCATGAGCTTCCGGTGCACGCATGGCAGCAGGAAGTGCAAAGAGCAGCAGAACTGGACCTGCTGGAGATGGACGACGTACTGCTCAGGGAGGAAGAGCTTATGGCATCTCCGCTTTCACTGGAAGCTTTTGGAGCTGTCTTTGAAGCGGACCGTGATCTGATTGGCGCAATGAAAAAAGAATGGGAGGGTGCCCTGGCCCCAGAGGATAAAATCAGCTGTCTGAAAAAAGCCAAAGATGCCTTTGTCAAGGCACCGAGTCTGCGTAAATTGCCTGAGGATGTCAAGGTATGGAAAGATGAGTTTCTTGAAGTACGCAATAAAGCAAAAAGCGCCTCCGGCGTCCTGTCCAAAACCATCAGGCAGCTGGAAGCGCTCTGCGATCCGGAAAATGACCGGTATCATGCTCAAATCCTGACGGAACTGCAGGGACTTGAGATACTCATGCGGGAGATGATGGCTCAATACCAGAAAAAGAAAGAGGACGCCGGCCTGATTGACTATGCCGACATGGAGCAGACAGCGTACAAGGTGATATCTGATCCTGCCAAGCGGGAGGAACTTCTGGAAAAATACAGCTATATCTTTATTGACGAATGTCAGGATGTGTCAGCCATCCAGGATGCGATCATCCAGGCCCTGACAGGAGAAAAGCAGCACCTGTTCATGGTGGGTGATGTCAAACAGTCGATTTATGGATTCCGGAACGCGGACCCCAGTCTGTTTGAGAGCTACCGGAAATCCTATGAAGATGCCGAGGATGCTAAAGAACGGCG
>CAMNGW010000178.1 GCA_946538615.1 uncultured Clostridia bacterium | reverse complement strand
CACCCCCTCAGGATTGAGGGGGTGGGGGGAGTCGAAATGCGAAGCACTATTTTATTCGACTTTTGTGAAAGCATCCTTGCCAAGACCGCAGGTGGGGCATACCCAATCTTCAGGTACATCTTCCCAGGCAGTTCCGGGGGCGATACCATTTTCGGGATCACCTTCCTGAGGATCATACACATAGCCGCACGGGCACTCGTACTTATCCATCCTTAAGACTCCTTTCAAACATTATACAGGTGATTTCGTTTGAACAAAATCTTCTGATACCTTGATTGTAGCAGAATTCTCAGATTTTGCAATCAGTGCATGTCCATGAGAGAGAAGATCAGAGAAGTGCTTCTGTCCATGCTTTTTCTGAAAAGCCAACCAGAACAGCTTTTTCAGTGACCAGAACAGGACGCTTGACAAGCATGCCATCGGAAGCAAGGAGAGAGAGAAGTTCTTCGTCGCTCAGCATGGGTACCTTGTCTTTGAGTTTCATATCCCGGTAGAGCTGTCCTGATGTATTGAAAAACCTGGACAGCGGGAGCCCCGAACGGGCATGCCAGTCCTTGAGCTCATCTTCGCTGGGCCTTTGTTCCTTAATCGGCCTCTTTGTGAAGGTCAGGTCATGTTCATTGAGCCATTTTTCAGCTTTTTTGCAGGTGCTGCAGCGGTCGTAGCAGATCAGGATCATAGGACGACTCCTTTCTGTGGCATTTACTGGTGCTTCTTTTCAGCATCCAGAACGGAAAGACGGATCATTTCCTGATAAACGGGATGCTGGAATGTTTCTGGTGTGTGGCCCGGACAGAGGAAAATGACTGTTCCCTGGCCGCAGCTTTTTTTCCATCCTGCGGGACAGTCCGTGCCTTTGTAACGGAAGGTCAAAAGAGGTTCCAGCGCGGACGGATCGCTGAATTGGAACATATAAGGCTCTTCCGAGAGGCTGAAAGGGGGGACTGCGCTGAGCAGCGAGCCCTCGGAGGGGGTGAAAGTCAGCATGCATTTTGGCGGATGGTGGGTAAATTTGCCGCCAAGGATATCCTCCAGACGGGGATCTGCCTGAAGGGAAATGCCATTGTGCAATGCGAGGAGACCGCCGCCCGAGCGGATGTATGCCGCGAGGGCTGAGGCACATTTGTCAGGAACAGGATGGTCCCACAGATCGGCATAGGAGATAACCAGATGATAGCCGGGATCTGAGAGGGAAAGGAAAGCATCAGGGTCTTCAGTGGCTTCAACCTGGAAGCGTGGGGAGAGAAGATCTGTGAGAATGGCGTCAACGCCCTTTAGCGGATGATAAGGTGCATTCGTATAGGTACCAAACAGGAGAATCTTTGCCATTAATATCTCAGTTCCTTTCCTGTATAGTCAAGATAGAGCGGAATGTCGCGGACAGGAATGGACTGATCCAGTACAGTCTTCAGAATGCCTTTAGCTGAGGCTGCAGGTGTTACGGTTGCTGTGAGGTCCAGATGGCCGCGCATAAAGGTGGCCACATGTCCCGGGTGCATCTGAATCACTTGTCCTCCCTTTGACCGGAGCCAGTTGTGGATCAGGGTGCCCTGCATATTGTTGGCACTTTTTGACATACAGTAGCCGAACCAGCCCTTACGCCAGCAGTCCTGTATGCTTCCGGCTTCCGAAGAGATATTGAGGATGGTTTTGTCCTGACTTTTTTCAACAAGCGGAAGGAGCGCAGAAGTGACACGCAGTGTGCCCACGGCATTGACGTTGATGACCGACAGCATGCGGTCAAAATCCAGAGGCTCCTCAGGGCTATTTTCCATTACGCCAAGAATGCCGGCGCAGTTGATAAGCAGGTCGAGGCAGGGAAGGTGGCCTGTGTCCTCCTTGAGCTGCGTCACGCTGTCATCCCTGGATATATCCAGGGTATGGATCTCGGACTGCTCAGGAAAAGAATGGCACAGTGCATCAATTTGCTGCTCCCCGGGGTTGAGCCTGCAGGCAACGGTATAATAGCCCCGGGAAAGAAGTTCGCTGGCCAGTGCCAGGCCGAGGCCATGGTCACAGCCTGTAATCAGAGCATATTTCATAGTTAAGCCTTTCTGTACCGTTACGGGAATCATGCTGATATCTATCATAAACCTTTGCAAAGAGAATCGCAACATTTACACTTGTCAAGTTTGGAGAAATGCCGTATACTACCACCGTAATCCATCCCAAGGAGGAATTGGCTTTCATGGAAATCACCAAACAAACCACAATGGGCGAAATGTTGACCTATGATATGGGTATTGCCTATGTCCTCATGCAGTGCGGCATGCACTGTGTCGGCTGCCCCTCTTCCTACGGTGAGTCTCTTGAAATGGCATGCATGGTGCACGGGCTGAATGTCGACGATGTACTGGCATCCATTCAGGAATATCTTGCCGATAAAGAAGCGGAAGCTCCCGCAGATAAGGCGGCAGAAGCATAAAAAAAGAAGCTGTGATACGCTCACAGCTTCTTTTTTTATGCCTTGCCGGCGATGTGGCGTGCCACCGCAATACCAGTGGCACTTGCCTGCATAAGACCGCGGGTGATGCCGGCTCCGTCGCCGATGGCATACAGTCCGTCAATGGCGGTCATGAAATCAGAGTTGACAAGAATTTTGCTGGAATAGAATTTGACCTCGACACCATACAGAAGGGTGTTCCGGTTATAAAGACCCGGTGCAATATGGTCGAAAGCACGCAGAGCCTCAACGATGGAGGTAAGGTGGCGCTCGGGAAGCACAAAGGAGAGGTCGCCCGGTACTGCAGTCTGGAGCGTTGGAATGGTGGTTGATTTGGCGAGCCTTTCTTTGGTGGTCCGTCTTCCTTTGAGGAGGTCCCCGAGGCGCTGGACCATGATCGGACCGCCGGTGAGCATATTGGCAAGTCTTGCGATGTGCTGGCCGTATTCGATGGGCTGGTTGAACGGCTCTGTGAAATGGGTGGAGACAAGCATGGCAAAATTGGTATTCTGGGTCCTCAGCGCCTGGTCCTCATAACTGTGGCCATTGACAACAGCCAGTCCGGATTCATAGTGTTCTTCCGAGACGACACCGCCTGGGTTCATGCAGAAAGTGCGCACTTTGTTTTCATAGGTATCAGAATAATAGACCAGCTTGGCTTCGTAGAGGTGTTTGGTGAGATGGTCCATAATGGCGTTGGGCACTTCGACACGCACACCGATATCGACTTCATTGTTCTGTGTGCGCAGTTTGAGCCTTGCGGCCTCCTGGGTCAGCCATTCGGCACCGCCGCGCCCGGGAGCCACAATGACATTGGGGGCATAGACGGGATAGGGTTCTCCGCCGCGCTCCTGGATCATGACGCCCTCGATCTTACCGTCCGTGACAAGAAGCTCGCGGGCACAGGTCAGCTCTTTAAACTCAGTATGTGTCTGACGGGTAAGGTAATCATGCATGCCGCCCAATACAAGGGCAGAGTTTTCTGTGCCCAGGTGGCGCACGGGACAGGGGATCAGATGGATGCCATAGCGGCTCGCCTCATAGGCAATCTCATCCACTTTGCGGTCATCCAGGCCATGGACTTCTTTGGGGGCACCGAAACGGAGATAGATCTCATCTGCATGATGAATGAGTTCCTGTGCTTTCTGATGGCTCACATACTCGCTGATATGACCGCCGACCTCATCGGAGAGGGAAAGCTTCCCATCTGAGAATGCGCCTGCACCGGCCCAGCCGTGCACGATCCCACAAGGGTCGCAGTGCGTACATTTGCCGAGCTTGCGGGCTGGACAAGTGCGGTTGGCAATGGCACGGCCGGTATCCACGATGAGGATATGGGCGTCAGGTTTCAGGGCAGAGAGCTCCATAGCGGTAAAAATGCCGGCTGGTCCGGCACCGATAATAATCGCATCATATGACATAAGGGTGTCCTTTCTGTCAGGCTTAATCCTGACTGACAGTCATAAGTTGAAGAGGTCTTACGATCTCGCTGAGCAGGCCGACGGCCTCATGCGGAACCAGTACGGCATAAATCCCATATGAGGTCTGGATGTGCAGGCGGATGGTCGTTTCATTTTCCATACGTACGGAGTTCCAGCCGGCCAGGAGGGGAGAAGGAGCAGCAGAGAGGTGATAATCGCCACGTCCCAGCACAGACAGGGCACGTGCAGGATAGATGCTGTAGACATCAATCTGTGTATCCTGGTAAACATAGCGCAGGGCGAGCACACGTGCAAACCCTTCTTCAAAGGCCGTATCGTAGCTGGTTCCAGCGATAAGCTTCAGGGTTGTGATTCCGCCGGAAGCAAGTACAGGTACAGGAAAATCTGCAATCATACCGGCCAGCTGATCTTCAGAATCCAGGACGACCGAAGGGCTTGCTGTAAGCAGTGCCTGGGGCTCCTGCGCGTTCTCTTCGGCTTCCGGGGTCAGCATGATCACGACGATATAGACGACGAGCACACAGAAAAGGAGGAGAAGCCATCTGCTCATCCTCCTGAGAAAATGGAATTTTCTCTTGGCTGGCACAGGCTTCACCTCCGGGAATACGATCAGAACTCACAGTTGAGGGGGGTGCGGGCATAGGGAATGACATCACGAATGTTGTCAACACCAGTGAGATAGATGAGCAGGCGCTCAAAACCCATTCCGAAGCCGGAATGCGTGCAGCCGCCGAACTTGCGCAGATTCAGATACCAGTACATGGCATCTTTGGAAATGTTCAGTTCATCCATGCGTGCAGCGAGCCGGTCATAGCGGTCTTCACGCTGTGAGCCGCCCATAAGTTCACCCGAACCGGGAACAAGCAGGTCGACAGCGGCAACGGTTTTTCCATCGTCGTTCTGATACATATAGAAAGCCTTGATATCTTTGGGCCAGTTGTAAACGAATACAGGAGAATGGAAATATTCTTCCGTCAGATATTTTTCATGCTCTTTGGCTGTGTCCTCGCCATATTTGGGTTCAAACTGGAAGCGGTCTTTCACCTCGCGGAGGATCGTGATGGCTTCGTCGTGGGTGACGCGGGCACATTTGCTCTTGGCAAGGCCTTCAAGCTTCTCAATGAGTCCTTTGCTGACGATGCTATCAAGGAACTTGAGTTCATCCGGGCACTTGTCAAGTACAGTCTGAACAATGAATTTGAGGAATTCTTCCTCAATGTCCATAAGCTGGTTCAGATCGCAGAAAGCAATTTCAGGTTCGATCATCCAGAATTCCGCAGCGTGTGTTTTGGTGTTGCTGTTTTCCGCCCGGAAGGTGGGTCCAAAAGTGTAAATTTTGGAGAACGCCATGGCAAAGGTTTCGCCTTCGAGCTGGCCGGTGACTGCCAGGCTTGTGGGCTTTCCGAAGAAATCTTTGGAAGGATCGGCGTCCCGCTCTTTTGGGGAAAGCGTGGTTACTGTAAACGTGTTTCCGGCGCCTTCAGCGTCATTACTGGTGATAAGCGGGGTGTGCACGTAGACATAGCCGCGGTCCTGGCAGTATGTGTGAATGGCCATGGCTGCCACGGAGCGGATACGGAAAACGGCCTGGAACAGACGGGTCCTGGGACGCAGATAGGCGATTTCACGGAGGAACTCGACCGAGTGCCGTTTGGGCTGGAGCGGGTAGTCCTCCGGGCAGTCCCCTTCAAGAACGATGTCTGTTGCCTGCACTTCCGGCGTGGTCGGATCCTTATAGCTTGGTACGACCTTGCCCCTGACTGTGATGGCTGCCCCCACATGCAGGGCGCTGATTTTATCAAAATCGGCAATGTTCTCATCATAGACAACCTGCGGATTCTTGAAGCAGGTTCCGTCATAGAAATCGATAAAACCGATATTCTTCTGTTTGCGGTGGTTGCGGATCCAGCCCTGCAGACAGATCTCCTTTCCCTGCAGCTCTTCAAGCTGATCCTTCAGTTCCTTGGTTGTCAGGACTTGCATTGTCTTCTTCCTCCTAAATCAATACATAAGATACGGCGCTTATCTTAGCACACAAAATAAGAAGGTGCAAGGTATTGCGGGAGATAAGAACCTGTGCTACGATGCGCCAAAGGACAGACAGAACAGGGAGGGAAGAAGAAGTGGCGGCAGTCAATATGACGGAGGGAAAGATCCCGCAAAAACTTGTCAGCTACGCTGTGCCCCTGATACTCAGCAATATGTTCCAGTTGACCTATCATGCGGTTGACTCGATGATTGTCGGACAGTTTGTTGGCAAGGAGGCTCTTGCGTCGGTTGGCACATCTGCCCCGGTGACAAACCTGCTGGTCCTGGGCATTTCCGGGCTGTGCGTTGGGGCATCGGTTATCATGAGCGAATTTTATGGGGCCGGTGACGGGAAAGGTCTGCGCAAGGAACTGGCAACCACACTGGTCGCAGGTATGGGCCTGGCCCTTTTTCTGGCGCTCATGGGCTTTATGTATGCCCCTGCGCTCCTTGCTCTGATGCAGGTCCCGGGACCGGTCCTTGAGGTGGCCTCAGGCTATCTGCGTATTGTGTGCCTTGGCGTTCCCTTTACGTTTCTGTATAATGCGCTTTCTTATGCGCTCAAGAGCACGGGCGATTCCCGTACGCCTTTGTATTTTCTGATCTTCTCCTCCGTTCTCAACGTGCTGCTTGACCTGCTCTTTGTGGGATGGCTGCATGGCGGTGTAAACGCTTCAGCAGCTGCTACCGTGGTTTCCCAGGCACTTTCGGCTGCCCTGTGCGTGCTCCATATCAGATTGCGCATGCCTGAATTGCGTATTCGCCCTGAAGAGTGGAAACCTGATAAAAAGCTCCTGAAGAGAACCCTGCAGTATGGCGGAATAACAGCCCTGCAGCAGAGCTGTCAGCCCATAGGGAAACTGTTTATCCAGGGTGCGGTCAATGCGCTGGGGGTGGATGCTATGGCCTGCTTCAGTGCAGTGGGCCGTATTGATGATTATGCCTGCATGCCGGCTCAGAACATCTCAAGCGCGATCACGACCTTTATGGCGCAAAATCGGGGCGCCGGAAAGAGTGAACGGGTGTGGGAAGGCTTCCGGGAAGGCATGATGCTTGAAGCAGCCTACGGTGCCCTGATCTGTGCGGCCACGTTTCTGCTCAAGGAAAATGTTATGCTTCTTTTTGTGGATCCGTCCCAGACGCGGGTGATCGCAGATGGAGTCACGTATCTGAAGTGGATGTCCCTGTTCTATTTTTTCCCGGCCATGACCAATGGTGTCCAGGGCTATTTCCGGGGAATGGGCAAAATGAAAATGACGCTGTGGGGCACACTGACCCAGATTTCCTTCCGTGCGCTGTTTGTCTTCCTGCTCACGCCTGTATGGTCCATAGCAGGGGTAGCCTTTGCTTCAGCTGTGGGATGGACGTTCATGCTGCTGCTGGAAGTTCCCTTTGTTCTTTATGGAAAAAAGAAAGCATACAGCAGAAAATCAGTAAAATAAGTTCTGCGGTCCAGAAAAGCATAAGAGGCGCTGGTGTGAAGCCGGCGCCTCTTTCAGCAGGCAAACAGAAAGAAAAGTTGCGCGTTGAGAGGAGAAGAAAAAAGGCTCTGAGGAG
>CAMNGW010000177.1 GCA_946538615.1 uncultured Clostridia bacterium | reverse complement strand
TGGCTTCTACCTTGGCTGCGATACGGTCGGCATACTTTTCAGCCTGGGGACCGCGGAAACGGGAATACGCATACAGCGGGGCCGCAGGGCCGGTGCCGAGGGTACGGCGGATCTGGGAGGAGGAAGAGCCCTCGGGCACATTGTCATTGAACAGTTCCCAGCGACCGTCATCTGTATAGCGCCAGATGACGCCTTCGGGACCATAGTTCCACATATTGAGAATGTCGAGGCTGGAGTTGATGTAATCGTACCACTGCACAAGCAGTTCAGGCTGTTTGCAGGCGCTGGTGATCGTGAAGCCGGACAGATTGCCCACAGGAGAATTCGGACGGATATCAGAGCACCAGACCATGTCGCCGTTGGGGCCGGACAGGGGACTCATATAGGTGAAATCAGGGACATGTGCACCGCCGATGATCAGGTCAATGTACCATTCAAGGCAGACACCGATCCGGCACGGGTCCGCGGCGCCTTTTGCCTGGTACTGCTGGAAATCTTCGGTATAGTACTCCGTGTTCATCAGCCCCTCGGCGTACAGCTTGTGAATGAACTGCAGGGCGTCATAGTACTTCTGTTCAGACGGGGTGAAAAGAACTTTGCCGTCTTCCACGCGCACATGGTAATCATTTTCCATGGTACCGAAATAGCAGAACAGGTTGTTGATTTTCGCTGCATTGCTGGAAGCAGAGACCATGAGCGGGATCTCGTCCTTCTCGCCGTTGCCGTTGGGATCCTGGTCGCGGAAAGCCACGAGCACATCATAGAACTCATCCACGGTTGTTGGCATTTTCAGGCCCAGCTTGTCCAGCCACACCTTATTGATCCATGCGATCGTGTTGATCTGGTTCTTCACGTCGGCATCACCGGTGGGAAGGGAATAGAAATGGCCATCAGAGAGGGTCAGAGCGCCGCGCATGTTGGGCAGGGTCTCAAACATCTCAAGGACGTTTGGTGCGTACTGGTCCACCAGCGGATCCAGCGCCGTCAACTGGTCCATGTTGCTGACAACATCCACGGTTCCCACAAAGGCATCCGGGAGGTCACCGGACGCAAAGGCAAGTGCGACCTTGTCGTTCCATGCTGAGGACGGGATCTCTTCCCACTCAATATGGATGCCGGTCTGTTCTTCAGTGAACTGGACACACTGTTTGTCAGGCCAGTTGTTCTGGGACATGTTTTCCTTGCTGACCATGATCCGGAACGTTGTCGGCTCGGTGACCAGCGGTACCTTGACTTCAACAGCCAGGGCGGGCAGCATCGTGCATACCAGCATGCACACCAGCATAAGGGATACAGATTTACGCATACAGAAACCTCCTTTATATTGCTCACAGGACATATCAGCCCTGAAGGTGACAGGACATTAACCCTTGACCGATCCGATCATGACGCCCTTGACAAAGTACTTCTGGATGAAGGGGTAGAGGATCAGCATAGGGATCGTGGCGACAACGATCACGCCGTATTTGACAGTCGCTGCGATCCTCTGCATCTCCTGTACGGCATCCACGTCAGTGACATCTGACATGACCGTTGAGGAAGAGATCAGGATTTCGCGCAGGATCAGCTGCAGGGGGAAATACTGCTGCTTATTGAGATAGATCAGAGCATTGAAATAGCCGTTCCACTGGGCCACAGCGTAATACAGGGCCAGCACAGCCAGGATGGCACCGCTCAGGGGAAGGACAATTTGCAGGAAAAATCTGAGGTTGCCGCAGCCGTCAATGGATGCAGCCTCATAGAGTTCCGTGGGGATCGTCTCCTGGAAGAACGACCTGGCGATGATAATATTATAGACAGACACCGAACCCATCAGGATGACGATCCACGGCGACCCGATCATACCAAGCTGTTTGACGACAAGATAAGTCGGGATCAGGCCTCCTGAGAAATACATGGTAAAGATATAGATCAGCATGAGGGGGCGCCGCAGTGCCAGGTCCTTTCTTGAAAAACTGTAACCGGCCATGGCTGTGCTGACGACACCGATTCCTGTGGATGCCAGGGTGTACCAGATGGAATTCAAGTACCCGGACCAGATGCGGTTATCCTCCAGGATCCGCCTGTAGCCGACAAAATCCACGTTTTTGGGGAGCAGGATAACTTTCCCTGTGGAAATCGAGGTGGCATCGGAGACCGATGCTATGAGGACAAAGTACATCGGATAAAGAACAATGAGCAGGCATATGACCAGCAGGGCTGTGGAGACAAAATCAAAAACGGTATCAAAATGAGAAATCCGGTTGTGCCTCATGCTGCTGCCTCCTTACATCAGACTGGTCCCGGTCAGCTTATCTGAGAGTTTGTTGACCAGAAGCAGGATCAACAGATTGACGGCATTATTAAACAGGCCAATGGCTGTAGAATAGCTGAACTGTGCGTTGAGCAGGCCGATTTTGTAGACATAGGTGGAAATGATTTCGCTCACACCCAGGTTCAGGTCGTTCTGCATGAGGTAGACCTTCTCAAAACCAAGGGAAAGCATGTTGCCCGTGTTCATGATCAGCAGAATAATGGCCGTGGGCATAATTGCTGGCAGGTCAATGTGCCACATGCGCTGCATTTTGTTTGCGCCGTCCACTATGGCAGCCTCATGGAGTTCAGGGGACACCCCGGAAAGGGCCGCAATATAGATGACGGAGCCGTATCCTGTCCTCTGCCAGACATGGGACCAGACATAGATGTGCCGGAACATGCCAGCATCGGACAGGAAATTTAGCGGCTTGAGGCCGGCTTTCATAAGAATCTGGTTGAGCACACCGCTGTCTGCGAGGAAAACCATGAGCATGCCTACAAGGACGACTGTGGAAATAAAATGCGGGGCGTAGGTAACCATCTGTGTTGTTTTTTTCAGACGCTGGGACACACAGTAATTCAGCAGCAGGGCCAGAATGATCGGGAAAGGGAAGGAGACAATAATCTGGTATAGACTGAGGACGATGGTGTTCTTCAGGAGATCTGAAAACATATACGAATGGAAAAACTTGTCAAAATGCTTGAATGCTACCCAGTCCGAGCCTTCAATGCCTTTGGCGGGCCTGAAATTTTTGAAGGCGATCTGCACACCGTACATGGGCCAGTAATGGAAAAGGATCAGATAAACGAGCGTCGGCAGAAGAAACAGATAGAGTACCCAGTTGCGCCGTATACTGCGCCTGATCCGTTGGAAAGACTTGCGCATAAACGTCATTCCTTTGCAGTTTTTACTTTCATCTGACAAGGATGAGTATACCGGATCGCTCAGAGACAGACAACTTTCAATTGTTGAAATGAAAAACGCCTCCAAACCTTGCCGGACAAGAATTGGAGGCGCCTGTATGCAGATTTTGAAGTTTTCAAAAATGGGAGGATTTGTGTCAAATACTGCATTCTTTCCTGCGGTACTCACTGGGTGTGCACCCAAAAGTCTTTTTGAAGACCCGCAGGAACGAATTGGAAGACGTGTACCCTGTCTTTTCTGCGATCGCGGCAATGGCGTCACTTGTCTGGAGGAGCAGTCTGCTGGCCTCATTCATGCGGAGATTCTCCATGTATTCGGAGATGGATATTCCGATATGCGTTTTAAAATAGTGGCTTGCATTGGAAAGGGAAAGGCTGAACGAATCTGCCAGGCTCTGGACAGTAAAAGACTGGTCCTGAATATGGTCTTCAAGATAGCGGATCATCTGCTGGTCCGTGCTCTCTTCTTTTGCCGCTTCCTGGGAAAAAAGCTGGTTCAGAATCGTCTCTGCAAGGTTTTCATCTTCCCCGGACCCATCGAGGCTGATCTGGAACCATCTGTCAAAGGCGCTCTGCAGTTCTGTGAGCTTGCGCACATTCTGCTGTCTTGTCAGGTAGCGCGTGATCACATCAACGGTCCTCCAGACAAGATACACATGCGTAAAGGTAACCGACCGGTCCATTTGTGTGCACAGCGCATGGAGGGCAAATTCCGCACGGTCAAGTTCCTGGAACTCCAGGGCGTTCTGCAGCAGGGACAGCATTTCCTCCTGTCCCTGCGGACCGCTGCTGTCCTCCTTATCTGTCGCCTGCAGCTCGCTCCACAGATCATGGAGCCTCTGCAGATGGTGCGTGGAACGTGTGCCGGAAACGGATACACAAAAACCTTCCTTTTCAAGTTTCTCCTTAAGGAAACTTACCGGGGGCGTTCCCTGTTCATCGGTTGAGACAATCAGGATGACTGTCCCGTTTTCCGGAAGTTCCAGGTACAGGGTGTCCCTGGATTTGTCAAACGCTGCTTTTGCACAGGCAGTCAGATGGGACAGCCTGTTCTCGTCAGCAGCATTTTCCTGCAGCCGGACCTGGACAAGAAACCATCTGGGTCCGTGCAGGGACAAGCCGCATTTTGCGGCATCTGTGTTGAACGTTTCCAGGTCCAGCCAGTGCCCGTTAATCAGTTTGAGCACTGTCTCATCCCTTGCCAGGGCAGTCTGCCCCTTCCTGATCAGTTCCTGATTTTCCTTGAGGCTGGTGAAAACCTGTCTCAGGTTCTCCACTGCGTCCGCGGACTGCTGGGGCAATGTATGCGCGCCCAGCATATCCTGCTCAAGGTTCCGGATAGGTACATAGTTCAGGTGCATGGCATACATGATCCCTACTCCGCCCAGCACCATGATCAGGATAAAGCCTGCCAGAATATAGTTCCAGATCCGGCCAAGTGGCGCATTGACCGCCGACTCCGGTGCAATGCTCATCAGAATGAGGCCATTGTCTGTATCTACCCTGGCATACTGCATATGCTGGTACGTGCCTTCCTCTGCGCCTTCATCCAGACACGTCCTGCATACTGCATCAGACGGCTGCTTTCCAACTGCATATAACAGACGGCCATCGTCCGCATAAACCAGCACAGCCTGTTCATCCGGTCTCTCCGCCTCTGCAATCAGCGAGGAAAGGGCTTCCGGATCAAAATGAAAAACGAGCCAGAGGAACTCTGAGGATGAAATGCGTACACTGTTAAGGAACAGGACAGTATTCTTACCGCGGACCTCATCTGCTGATGTCAGCCAGAAACGGCGTCTGTCAGACAGCAGCATGCTGCGGAACCTTACAGGGTCCATGTCAGGGATTTTTTCGCGCCATACAAGGTAATCCTCGGGCGAATAAGCCGCATCCAAAGAATAAAAAAGATCCGTTTTGCTGTTATAAAATGCAATATCAGATACAGCCGGAGAAACTGCGATCCACTGCGCAAGGATATGCCTTACAGCAAACATATTTCCAAAGTCCGACAGTTCCTTGTCTGTAAAGGCTGTCTGTTGGCTGCTCAGGGACACGTAGGCCGACATCTGATCAGAGAGCATCTCCAGGGATGCACATGTCTGATTGAGGTTCAGAAGCTCAGAGGCAATCAGCTGATTCCTGCAGTAGCCCGTAATGATATGGGATATTATCAGCACAAGGACCACGACAGGAAGAATCAGCATGGACAGGAACGAAAGCAGATACCGCTGAAACGTATTCATATATTAACCTCGGAAATCCTGTGATTTGTGCATTGCAGGGAACCTGCCACGTCAGAGAAGGCAGGAATCCAGGATGATTTGAAATGATATGACAATACATATATGACACGGTTATCATACAGGATTTTCCCTGTACATTCAAGGCAATAGGAAAATACAGGGGCACAGTGTATGTTCCGGGTATGGACCGCATACAGCGTCATACATTTATTTTTCTTCATGTCCGCTGCGGGCCTTCACCGTACCATGTACTGGAAAAATCACGGAGCTTTTGCCTTTCTGTGACAGTCAGCCCCAAAGCGGATGGCTCCGGTCTCTGCCATATTCTGCCCGGCCAAAGGGAATTGTTCCATATTGAGAACGTCTTACTGTATGAGACACACATGGGTTCCCGGAAAAGGCCAAAATCTGTAAAGTTAAAACATTGTTGCGTTCTGAGTGGCCGCAGATAGGAAATGCGGCAGGAGCTTAAGCACCATGCTTAGCCTTTCCGCATCCTTGTACGTCCCTGATCTGGTGCTTACCGGACCGCATGGATGGATCCCTGCTTTTCAGGGTAAACAGGTTCATCATGCGAGCAAGAATGATGTGGACAATTCCGTTTTTGTGTGGTTTAATTTACTTAAACATATTGAACAGGAGGGCATCATGTTATGATAAAAAAATTTGCACTTATTCTTGTGGTCCTTATCTCAATTTGCTCTATAGCATCAGCCTGGACCATTGAAGATTGTTCCGCTATATATAAGCAATACACCGAAATCCTTTCAAGCGGAACATGGGAAAAGCAGTATGATGAAGGGGTCGAAATGTCCTGTGTGGACGGGAAGGTGATTGAGACCTATGGAGAAGACACTACGGAATATGTGCTGACCGTGTCTAATACTGGGGCGGTTTATCTGAGTACGTATTCCCTTGATGGCATGTATATTTCCTATGAAATCAGCTTCTCCTGGGGAGATGATGCTGTTTACATGCTCCTCACGCGTCAGGATTACCAGCAGCAGGTTTCCTTCCTTTATAAGAAAAAGTAAGAGCATTTTCAGGCACCGTCCATGTACGGAGCTGATGCAGGTTTCCTGTTTGTGTACAGATCTTGCGGCAGGAAAAGATATTGACTGTAACGCAGAAACCCCGAGCATCCTGCAGACGCAGTTATCTGCGTCCGGTCATACAGCAACAGCTGCAGCACTCATCTCGTGTGAGTGCTTTTTTAAGAGAACGTACCTGCCAGAAAGCTGCCAATCCAAATCTGTTCCCAGGCAAATATACCCTGACATTCGAGGGATTAAGCCACTCAGAATGGACGGAAAGGGCCCGTCTGAAAGCGCAAGAGAAGCAGTTCTCAACATTTTCCTGTATCACTATATGAAGAACAGCGACCCAGATGGAGAAGGGGACATCCGCTCGCGATGATTGAGGGGAATCAAATAAAAATCAGAAATTCCCGCTCTTTGGAGCGAGGACTTCTGAGAAACTGTATAAACGATAGCAGGAGGGACCCAGACATGGAACGGTTTGATCTTTATACTGCCGACCGGGAGAAAACAGGACGGACAATGCTGCGCGGTGAGCCGACTCCTGAGGGCTTTTATCGTCTTGTTGTCCACGTGTGCGTTTTCAATTCCCAAGGACAGCTGCTGATACAGCAGCGTCAGCCATTCAAAAAAGGATGGTCCAATCTTTGGGACATCACTGTAGGCGGCTGTGCTGTTTCAGGTGACAGCAGCAGTTCAGCCGCAGAACGGGAGACCCGGGAAGAACTTGGCTTATCCATCGACCTTACAGATGTGCGCCCTACGATGACAATCTATTTTGAACATGGTTTTGATGATTACTACGTTATCACACAGGATGTGGACCTTGATGCTCTGCACCTTCAATATGAGGAAGTACAGGCTGTACGCTGGGCTCCGAAAGAAGAGATCCTGAAGATGATCGACGATGGAAGCTTTATCCCCTATGAAAAAAGCCAGATCGAATTGCTGTTTTTCCGCAGAAATCACCGCAGTTCCCATA
>CAMNGW010000176.1 GCA_946538615.1 uncultured Clostridia bacterium | reverse complement strand
ATCTCAGTCTGAATGCGGTAAAAGACATTCAGGGCGATTCTCCCAAAGAAAAGTACACACTTTCTGTATCCACTGAAAAGAAGGATTCGGCTTATTCCTGCGAAATACAGAGTCTGTTAAAGATTGGCAAGGAACAGTATGCGCAGTCATTGCACGTGGATCTGACAGATACAGGAAATGGCTTGAAGGGAAGCATAGTCTTCCGGAAAGGCGACCGCCCAAAAGGCGGAAACGCATCCATTCTCACACTGACCCCCGATCTCGTTATGACATCTGAGGGCCGGCTTTCCGGGGACATTCATGTTCAGCTGACAGAAAATGGTGCCAATCCTTACACTGCCGCCCTGACTGTGACCATGGCCCCTCTTTCGCTTTCTGCTGCTGAAAAGCAGCATATCAGGGACCTTAAGGATATCAGGGACACCCGGATGCTGACACAGCAGGAACAGGATGCCCTCTTCCGGAAAGCTGGTGCATCCTTACTAAGAGACCTGCTTCTTATTGATGAGTCTGATCTCATTTATTTATCTGAAGATTTGAGTCATGCTGACTGGACCAGTATTGTACAGGCAGCCGGTCCATCGGTAAAGGAGGACGAGTAAGTGAAACGCTTTTTTTGCCTTTTCATGTCTTTCACCATGTTTCTGACCCTGGGGCTGGCCGAAGAATTGACAGAAGAATACTCCCAGCCCGAAAAGATGTACAGGCAGATTGAACTGGGCAGTGGGCTCCGGGGCGCCATGAAGGTCGCAGTAACCGGGGACACCCAATGGGCAGCTCTTCTTTCTCCCTTGAATGATGCTGAGTTCCAGATGCGTATGATCTGTTCAGGCAAAGAGATGGATGCGCAGCTCTATGCGGTCAAAAACGAGCTCGAAGACGCTCACACAGAGATCTATAAAAACGAAGACCATTATTATCTCCGTTCGTCGCTGCTGATGGATTCCGTTCTCTCTTTGCCTTTCAGCGGCGACCTGATCTCCTCCATCACCAGCACGATGACTCAGGGGAACCCGAGCTATCTGTCCTTCATCCTGAAACTTCTGTTTGCGGGTGATGACATGTTCAAGTCAGCAAGCTCCGGGATCAGCACCCAACTCCGCGCATGGATCGAATCCTTCACCGGAGAGCCTGAGGTCACCAGCGGGCAGCAAGGGACGAGAATGCTTTTTTCCTACGATATTGAGCCGGAGGAACTCAAAAAAGAGCTTAAAGTTCTTGTGAACTATGTGTCCCATGATGCAGAGCTTGTAAAAATGCTCAATGAGACCATGACGGAAGAACAGGCCAACCTGATCATGAACACCCAGTGGTCCTGGTACATTGATCAGCTGATCGATTCGCTTCCTCTTTCGGAAGGGATCCGTCTGTCCCGTCTTGTCAGCATGCAGGGTGAAGAAATTGAAGCCAGCATGTACCTCCCCCTCGCTGATCCTGAGAACCGATGGAAGTCCCTTGAAATCAGGACAAATGAAACCTGCTATATCCTCAAAGGTGATTATGAGACCCTCGAGTGGCGCCCTGAAGACCAGAATGAGGACCATCTCAAAGGAACCCTGCTCATGCAGGGAACCACCCAGCCATTCTGCGTTGCCTATGAATTGACAAAAGACACAGAGAAGACGTCGGATGCAGAAGATTACCATCATGAAACCATAACCTATACTTTCCGGATCGCTCCCGACTGGGACATGCTGCCTCCTGAAGCTGATCATGACGAATATCTGAAGTTTGATCCCATTGAAGCTCAGCTCAGGCTGCATTATTATTCCAAATCTGCAAAACGTGCTGCCACCACCCTTGATGTTACGCTTGCCGGTCTGATACCCGGCGGACGAATTCAGGCGGCTGCCAAATTCCGTACCAGTACGCCATGGGAACTGACACATATGGATATCAAGCAGACCATCCCGCTTGAGAAAACACCCATGGACGAACGCATTCAGATTGCAGAGGACCTGCTGGCCAATCTTCTTGTGCGCCTTGACACGATGAAACCCGCCGATGATGCTGAGGAACAGACAGAACTTGCCACAGCATCTGACATGGCCCCCGCAGAGACTGAGGACGTTGACCCCATGCAGACTGCTGAAGAAATACCGTATCAGGCCTCTGAAGAAGAAACAGCGCAGCCCAAGGAAGATAACCAGGAAAAGCAGCAGCCGGGAACCGACTCATCTGCACAAGAGGAAACTGCAGAAGATCCGACTGTACCTGCACAGGAACAGCCCAGTGAACCTTCCGGAGACAAAGATCCAGCAGATCTCCCGGCCTCAGCTGAAAACACAGTTTCAGAACCTGATACACACAGTGAAGAAGAGCCTTCTGAAGAAGCACAGGAAAACGTAACAGAAAGTTCTGAAGCAGAACAGGAAAAAGAACAGTCTTCTGAAGAAACACAGGAAGACGGGATGGACAGTTCTGAAGAAGCACACGAAGAAGAACAGTCTCCTGAGGAAACACAGGATGACGGGAAAGACGGTTCTGAAAAAGCTGCGCCGCAGGTTATCCGGGTTACCGTTGTCAAAGACCGGGAGGATGCTCCATGAGAAAAATCTTTACGGTTCTGACCTGTCTGATGCTCAGCCTTTTCTCTACAGGCTTTGCTTCAGACGCGCAGGATTTTCGCATCAGCTATAAAGTGGACCCGGATGGATTGGTCGAGTACCTCGCCGCCTGCGGTGTCGATGAAAAGACAGGCATTGCCATTGATACACTTTTACAGAACCTTTTTTCTCAGCTGCAGATCGACGGCTATACAGCAGATCATGCTGTCATGGTACAGTTCAAGCTAAACCAGAATTTGCTGGGGACGCTTCAGATCGGACAATCCCCATCAGATCACTCTGTCCTCTTTGCTTCCTCTTTATGGGAAAACCATGCGGTATCATGGACCCCAGAAAATCTTCTTGACCTCCCGGAGCGTATGATAGCAGGCATTTCTGAGCAGGCTTGGACCCATGAGCAGGGAAGATTCCGCGGTGCAGCCTATGATGACTGTGACGCCAGGATGTCTGTCACGCTGTCATGGCACGACATGTCAGCACTATTTGATCAGGTGCTTGCATCATACGGATACACAGCCCCTGCCGGCAGCCCTTCCGGGTCCGAGAATGACCGGTACAGCTGGTACATTGTCCGTGCTTTTCAGCATCAGGAAGAAAAAGGATTATCCATCACCCTGCTTGATGAGGGAGAGTCTGTCGCTGAACTGAGTCTTGGCAGACAGGCAGACAGTACCCGTCTTGTCCTGGGGGCTGGCTTTGCAACAGATATATGGTACCTGGATCTGGACATGCGTGAAGAGGTCACGGAAGATGGATTTACGGACCACATTCTGCACGCAGATCTGATCAATGACCCATTCGGTATAGGGTTTGAAGC
Source organism: uncultured Clostridia bacterium (assembly GCA_946538615.1). GTDB lineage: Bacteria > Bacillota > Clostridia > Christensenellales > Aristaeellaceae > UBA2943. The sequence goes on along the minus strand of CAMNGW010000176.1, from coordinate 4,106 downwards.
TTCCAAACAGTACGGGACCCTTGCCGGCAGCACAGTATTGTCCCTCAAATTACCGGGATGGGACCACCTGGATGCTTTTGACTATGAATTGTATCTGGAAAAATCCGGCGCTCCCTTTCTCATTCAGGACACGCTGGTGGAGCACGATGACAAAACAGGGGAAATGTCAATTAGTGTAGGCTCAAAAATTCCTGAAGAGGAGAACTGCTTTATTGAATCTACGATTTATCTGACACCTTCATCTTCAGGCAGAACCATACAATGGCCCGAGCGGGTGGTTCCGCTGAACGGAATCCGTTCCGCTGATATGAAAAATGTACTGGACCAGTTCCTGTCATCTGGCAGCATCGATGCCCTGATCCGTCTGATCACCCCGCTGTTTCAATGATAATTGTGCACCATGAAGGAAAAGCCGTGACGGCTTTTCTTTTTGTCCATGCGATTGGGAGGCAACAGCAATGATCCATCTTTACACAGGCAATGGGAAAGGAAAAACATGTTCTGCCACAGGACTTGCCATTCGTGCATTGGGCCAGGGGATGCATGTCAGGTTCGTGCAGTTTATGAAAGACAGCTCTTCAGGTGAATGCAATATTCTCAGGAAAATGGACCATTGCGAGCTGTTATGCACGCCCCCAATGACCAGATTCACCTTTGAAATGAGCGAGGATGAGCTCAGGGAGACCAGAGAGCAATTTGCCGCTTTCTGCAAGGACCTTGAGCTCACAGAGGAAGCGCGCCCATGTGACATGACCATTTTTGACGAGCTTGCCACTGCAGTCACCACAGGTCTGATGGATGCTCAGGATGCCCTTCGCCTTGTACAGACAGCCTCGGCCTATGGTGAGGTGGCTGTGACCGGGTATGGCGGTGAATGGCTGGTGCCGTACTGTGATTACATCAGCGAGATTCATGCTGTGCGCCATCCCTTTGAAAAAGGTGTCGGGGCAAGACGCGGGATTGAATACTGAAAACCGGACAGTGTACCGGATCTGCACAGGTTTCGGTGCATTTTTCTTCCTCAGACGGCTTTGGGCGCCACGAATGTCCTCCAATCAGAATGATGTCGGCATTGACATCACAGATATGAGATGCTAGAATACCACCCGTAAAAAGCATATTCCAATGAAGCTTCTTCGGGGCAGGGTGAAAATCCCTACCGGCGGTAAAGCCCGCGAGCCTGTCACCTGACAGGTTGATCCGGTCCAATTCCGGAGCCGACAGTTACAGTCTGGATGAGAGAAGAGTGCGGTTTATACGTTTTTGCCGCCCCTGAAAGCAGTTGCTTCAGGGGCATATGCGTATAATAGGAGGGCTTTTTATGAAAAGCAGATTCACCACTTCTTTCCTGACCCGTTGCGCGATCCTTGCCGCTGCCGCGGCCGTACTCGCCCTGATTGAGATTCCTGTCGTAGCCTTCTACAAGCTTGATCTGGGCAATATCCCTGTGCTTCTCGGCGCTTTTGCCCTGGGGCCGACTGCTGGTGTCCTGATCCTTCTGTTAAAGTGCCTGATCAATCTTCTGCACACCTCAAGTGCTGGCATAGGGCAGCTTGCCGATTTTATCATGGGACTTGCTCTGATCCTGCCCGCAGCCATCGTATACCGTCAATCAAAGACACGCAAAGCAGCTTTGACTGGGCTGGCGCTGGGGACCATCTGCATGATCATTGTCAGTGTTTTTGTCAACAAATGGATCATGCTGCCTTTCTATATGGGGGCTTTTCATATGGATATGGCAGCTGTCATCAAATTCGCAGGCATCGAAGCGGTGGATTCGGAATGGAAGCTGCTTCTTATGATCACAGCCCCCTTTAATCTTCTGAAGGGTGTTGTCCTGTCGGTTATTACCGCATTGATCTATAAACCGCTGTCTCCTGTTTTGCACAGCAAAAACTAATCTGTCCAGGAAGGGAATAGGATATGAAAAGCACGGGGCCGGAGCAGACAAGACAAATCGGCGCTGAATTGGCAGACTGCCTCCAACCGGGGGACGTGATTGCGCTGTCGGGTGATTTGGGTGCCGGGAAAAGTGAACTGACACGTGGCATCGCTCATGGTCTGGGTATTGAAGGTCCTGTTCCCAGTCCGAGTTTTACCATCCTCAACGTCTATGAGGATGCCAGAATCCCGCTTTACCATTTTGATTTTTACCGTCTCAGGTCCAGTGAGGAAATCTACGAGATGGGTATGGACGAATGGATTGGCGGGAAAGGGGTCACAGTCATTGAATGGCCCTCTCAGTGTCCGGATGTTCTTCCTGAAGATTATCTGGAAGTCAGACTGGTGTCTGAAGATGAGATGAAGAGGGATATATCGTTTGTCCCGCATGGGCATTTCCGCACTTTTCCCTTTGAAAAATTAGGATCAGGAGCAAAATCATGACAATATTGGCTGTGGATACCTCTGGACCGGTTTGTGGTGTAGCGCTTGTAAAGGACAGCACAGTTCTGTGCGAACTCACAGTGCAGAATCATCTTACCCATTCCGTCAATCTGATGCGGATGGTTGATGAAGCATTATCGGTAAGCAGCTGCACCCTTGACGATGTGGACAGGATCGGATGTGTTACAGGACCCGGTTCCTTTACAGGTGTAAGAATCGGTGTCAGTACTGTCAAAGGGCTCGCACACGGAAGCGGAAAACCCTGCGTTGCCGTCGACGCGCTGGAAGCGCTGGCCTGCTGCACAGACAGCTTTCAGGGAGTGATCTGTCCGATCCAGGACGCAAGGGCGGGCCAGGTTTACGGAGCAGCTTTTTTGAAAAACGACACGGGACTGGTCCGGCTCATGAATGATGAACCGTTAAAGCTGGAAGAGTATCTGGAACGCATTTCTGCATGGGGGGACACATTTTTCTTTACAGGTGACGGGATGCCGGTGCACCGCTGGAAAATTGCCAGTATCCTCGGTGATAAAGCTGTATTTGCTTCCCCTTATCACGCCTTTCTGAGACCGTCTGCCGTCGCTGATCTGGCCGGAAAAGCACCAGCAACGCTGGATTATACTGAACTGATGCCCCTTTATCTTCGTGCGCCAAACGCTGAAAGGAACAAAAAACTGGTGGAGGCCAGCCATGCCGAAGGAAATCATCCGCAGAATGAAGCTTGAAGATCTTGACCGTGTCTGTGAAATCGACGCACAGGCTTTTGCCAGGCCATGGCCAAGAAGCTCTTACGAGCATGATCTGACAGAAAACAAGTGTGCACGCTATCTTCTGATGGAAGTGGACGGAAAAGTGGTAGGATTTGCCGGCGGCTGGGTCGTGCTGGATGAATCCCAGATCACCAATATCGCCATTTCAGAGGAATCAAGAGGAAAAGGCTACGGCAAGCGGCTGACGCATGCGCTTCTGCAGTATTTGTCCAATCTGGGTGCGTGCATGACGACACTCGAGGTCCGTCAGAGCAATTTGCGCGCCATCCATGTCTACGAAAGCCTGGGTTTTTTCAAGGTCGGCAAGCGGAAACGCTATTACGAGGATAATGGCGAAGATGCTTTTATCATGCTTTGTGACCATCTTCCTGATGCACAGGAAGATTTTACAGAGGAAGAAACGGTAACAGAATAGCAAATAAAAAGTGGCTCCTGGCCACTTTTTATTTGCCGCTGGTTTCCTCAATGGGGTAGTCCCATGGCATATAGGATGTACTCTCCCTCAGCATGAACATTTTGTTATCTGTGAGCGTGATAAGTTTTTCCTCGATTTCCTGACTGTCCTTTTCCCGCACCAGCATGGTAAATGAAACGGCTGTGGTAAACTCATGGGACATGGTCTGAACAGGCAATGACCTGATATGGTACTGGACCTTGTCCCATAATGAATAGGGGACTTCGCACAGAAAGGAAACCGTTGGGATCATTTCTACAATCTGAGCCGCCCGTAAAGCTTCAGAACAGCCCTGGGTATAAGCCCGCAAAAGTCCCCCTGCGCCCAGCAGGATCCCGCCAAAGTACCGCGTAACGACACATGCACAGTTGCAGACATTGGCTTTTTTGATGACTTCCATCATGGGAAGGCCCGCGGTGCCGGAAGGCTCACCGTCATCGGAGTAGCGCATAATGCCCATGTTTTCCCCAAGGGTATAGGCATAGCAGTTATGGGAC
>CAMNGW010000175.1 GCA_946538615.1 uncultured Clostridia bacterium | reverse complement strand
ATCCTGATCTGAACTTAAAGTGAAATCCAGTTCCAGGTCTTCGGCAAAGGCGCTGAAACATATGCCGACTGCAAGCAGCACGGCAAGGAAAAAAAGAGTAATTGTTTTCCGGCTCATGAAAGTCCCTCCTTGACAAAGTAACGGGAGAATATGTGCAGGAAGCATCCAGCTCCCCATCTGCGGGTTCTGCTGCACAGCGGGACCCGGAAAAAGAAACCATGGAGAGCCAGATGTGTATGCATATATTCTTATAAAAAATTTTAAAAAAACAATGGGGGTCCGTCAATCCCTGGCAGACATTTTTTCAGAAAATAGCCATTTTTTACAGATTTTTCGCCAGTCTCTTTCAGGATGATTCCGGAAAGGATCTGACAGAGAGGAGATTAAGCGAAAGGAAACAATCTGTTTTATATCCAACGGTACCGGGAAAAACAGAACGCAGAGACTCTGCTATTCAGAGGGGAAACTGTTCAGGAAAAAGAAACACCAGACGAAACGCGTTCCTTGGCGCCGTGGAGGAGAGCAGGAACAGGTCAAAGTCATTTTGCACATGTCCTTTCCTCATCGCAGAATGCAGCACGGGTCATGGGCCAGACATTCTTCGGGACTTGACACTGGCATGCTTCCCTGAGAGAATCATGTGGCCGGCAGAAAAAAGAGGGCTCCGCAGTCCTGCGGAGCTTCATCCTGTAACTTCAGAGCGGGGATTGCATAAAGTATGTGAAAACTGTCTTGCTCACAGCGGCTATGTACAGCAGCTTTGCAATCAGCCCTGACTGCAGCCTGGTCACTCTGTCCATGTTATGCCACTTTGAGTGCGTTCAGGGCTCTTCCTTTATTCTCTGCAGTCAGGCTGTCCAGCGCTTTCCCTGCCTGTCACCGGCTCTCCAGATACCTCACCGGTTTCCCTACTGCCATGGCGTACGCTATCTCAGATTCGGTGCTGATTCCAATATATCCACCGGCATTGATCACAAAGATCTCATCAGCCATATTGATCCTCTGCTTATGCATGTCACCGAGCATTTCCCTTTTGCCCTCAGTCCATTCTTCATCATCTCCGAAGAAAATCGGACTGATGACGATATTGCCCTCAAGAGTAAACCGCTTCTGTGTTTCCATGAAAGCTTCCTTGAAGCGGGTGCTGCCGCAAAGAGTAATCACTTTATACTTTCCGGCCATCACCGTACCTCCGTCTCCCATTGATTCAGACACCAGCAGTCTGCAGATTACGCCGCATCATCCATTACGGCTGTATATTTCTCCAGCAGAGCGTCATATGCGCTGATGGCACCGTCAAGCAGCGCCAGCAGATCCGCTTCCGCCATCATATGGTCCGCGTCCATGCCGTCAAAATGAAGAGGATAAATGACAGGCGGGTTCTCCAGGTTCATCGGCTGCATGGTGCGGAGCTGTTGGGTGCTCTGGTACACCAGATTGATTTTATAGAATACCTCGCTGTCTGACCTCACCCATCGCTCAAAGACCAGCTTGACCCCGATGGGCGTCCGCTGCTCCACCGTTTCAGGGAGCAGATAATCGCCGTAATTCAGCGCTGCCAGCACGCTGGCAATGTTGGCATCATGACCGCACAGGAAAGAGAACCTCCGACCCTCTTCAGTCAGTTCTGCACGGATTTCCTGCAGAAGGGGATGGGCCACATTGACAGCAATCAGGGGCGAACAGAAGAGCATATCGGTATAGGTGTCCACAACAGAATGGATCGTCTGCCAGTCTTCCATTGTCAGATCATGACCGAAGGCGGCCTTCTGTTCATCCTCTTCCTCGTAATACTGCAGGACCATTGCGTCAGCTGCGCTGGTGGCATTTTTGATAGGCCCGGTCATGCTGGGTTCTTTTCCTTCTGTCAGGGTGAGAACCGTTTCTCCTGAAAGCAAATCGCCATACTTTCCGGCCTGATAAGCTTCGCTCTGTTCCATGTCTGCCGTATCTATCAGCAGGGAAACAGCGCCTTTCAGGCTGTCCAGAATACCTTCAAATCCACGTTCTCCTTGTATTTCTGCAAGCGCGTCCTGGACATATTCGTCCGTAACAAAGTTCAGGGAAGGTTCAAAAGTGGGATCCATCACATCGTAGGCGACATGCGATTCAATGGAAAGATCTGCCACAGGCAGCAGTCCGGCGGAAAAATACTTCGCGGTTGCCAGTGTGCGCTGCTTGGCGTTGGCATAAAAACGGACCGCGCCCTCCTCAGGCTGGTAGTTTTCCGGGAACAGGCCCTCATTCTCCAGCCAGAGTCGGAAATACTGGCCCATCATGGTTTCCAGTACGGCGCCGCGAAGAGAGAGTTCGCTGGGACGGGATGTCCAATGGAACCATTCATGCGGTGTAATCTCCCCCAGCAGGGACCCGCTGCCGGACAGGGGCGAGCGGATATGATGGCGACTGAGTATCACCACACGGTCCAGGATAAGAGAACGGTTTTGTTCTGCTGTCTGGTCATCTGTCAGGCTTTCCATTTCAAGATTGTACAGTTCATAGTATTCATCATAAAAGCCAAGACAGGCATCCATTCCTGGATTGGAGCCCAGAGCCTTGACCAGCACCATCTCCCAGGAGCCATATTTCTCATACAGTGCGTCCTGTGTGGGGCCAAACTCATTTCCATAGGTGTCCAGGTTCCTTTTTTTAACCGTTTCAAGGCCTTCAGGATCATCCGCGTAGGATTCCAGACGCAGCTCATTGCGCCTCTGGCTCACCGCACGGGCGATAGCTTCTGTATCCTGCCCCTCTGTTGCCATTGAGAAAACCATGTCATACAGTTCCTGCAGGCTGTCATGATACGCCTGCCGCTGCGCACGGGCATCTGACACCTGCCCGGCATCCGTCCAATCAATGGCATCCGCAAATTCTTTGAGTGTGGAGTCTTCCGCTGGGCTGGGAGAAAACCCATAGACTGCGTCAGGATTCTCCACAATATCCCGCATAGCTGCAGGGTTCTCCCGGGGATCATGTACATAAGCAAAAGGGGCCGGATCCGTTTTTTCCGCCAATACAGTCCGGCAGCACATGCACAGGAACAAAAGCAGCAGCATACATTTCTTCAAAGTTTTTTCCTCCTTCTCTGGATAAACGTGAACCAATGGCATGAAGCCATTTCATCAAGTCTGATCTGGCAATGTCTTCCATTTTCTGTGTGATGCATTGCCTGAAAAAATCATCTTCCGTTTCTGACCCGTCTGAACCCTTTCATAATCGTGTGAAGAGACAGAAGCAGTGTTGCGACCCAGACCACAGCACTGCTGATTGCTGTCAATGTCATCATGCCTGGATTTACTCCGCTTGAATTGATCATGATCAGGGTATTCTGAAGTGTAAGAACCGATACAAGTGCATCAATAAATCCGATTGTCCGCAGCAGCCAGGCTAAGCTGTCTGAAGTTGCTCTTCGTCTTCTGAGTTTGACAGATGCCATGGTGACTTTGTAGGTTGTATAAGCAGCCATGGCAATGGCCGGGATCAGCGTCATGCTGACCGGCTTCTGTTGCCTGACCATGATAGAAATAGGTACAATCAGACTGATATTCAGGATCAAAAGGAACAGAGATATCACAAGAGCAGCTAAATTTCTTGAAGATTTCTTTGATTCCCGGTGAGCAATCTTTTTGGCTGCGGCGATAATCAATCCGCGCAGGAGGCTGAGAAGGATATAATAAATGCATATCGTGCCGTACCACAAAGAGGCATGATGGATACCGAGAAATCCGTTATATAACGCAAAAATCAGAGTAACTGCAAGCGAACCGGTTGCGGCGATATACGTCTGAAAATCATGGTCAGTCTTCCATCTGGAGACAAAATGTTTTACCGTATTCATTTCACTCCTGTCCTTAGACAGATCCACGGTCTGTCATTCGGCTTTTTCCCTTTTCTCATAAACGAGCCTGACATCATAGCCAAGGTCTTCCATCATGGCCAGAAAGACCCACTTATGACCCGTTCCTTGCTCAGGACGATCTTATTGACATAAGAGGGCGTAATACCTATGTTCCCGGCAATCTGAGATTGGGGCTTTTCCTCTTCGATGCACTTCATGATGTCCATCCCGATATTTTTTTCAGCATAGATTTCCCCCCCCTCATAATTATGACAAATGCTTCAATTTATTGTAGCATGGATGCTTTCCAAAAGCTATCAGAAACTAAGAACCGGTGCCCCTCTCCTAAGGAAAGAAGCACCGTTCGCTTTTCATGACATCGCCCCGATCATAACGACCGGGGCACTTATGTGTTTTATATTCCTCTGAGAGCGTTTCCAGGCCAGGACCCCGTCGTCCGTACCCTGTGCACTCCGCTGAGCCTGCCTATTTACCCGCTGCCTTTTGTGGAGACACAGATGCGCAGTTCTGTGCGTGGAGGAGCTTTCTGCTAAAGGTTTCTCTTCGATATCAGCGGTGGACAGGCTGCTGCACGTCAGCACCAGGATAGGGGACTGACACATGCCGGTGCTGGTACAGTCACTTCTGTAAGCTGGCAGAGCATTAAGCGGATATGATCACGCAGCGTCCGCGGGAGGCTGTTTCCTGTGCCTGCCATCCTGCCTTACCTTTGCAGCGGATATCCGCAGTCTATCCGTGCACATCCTTCCACCTGCTTTCCACAGGCAGTCAGGCGCACCATTTGCGCAGTGCCAGGTACAGCATCCGCTCTTTACATCAGGGTGTATGTAAGCCTTGAGGTGTCCGTCACTGTTCCTTTATTTTTTTACACGCACATAAAAATCGCATTTGTCACCGCCTGTTCCCAGCGTGGTATGTCGGATGAATTCCAGACCGGGGATATCACCGTAAGTGCATTCATCATTGATGCAGAAAATTTTCGTCAGTTCCGGCGTCCCCAATTCCGTAAAATAGCTGTTATAGGGACATTTCACGATATCCATTCTGTATGCGCCTTTTTCTTTCGGGTAGAACACGTTCCGGAACCCTGCACCGGCTCCGAACATCTTTTTGCTGATCGGTCCCCACATTTTTACAAAAAGGCTTTTGAAACCTGGAATCTTCGATGTCTTCCGCAGTCGGGCCCCCATTTCCCTTGCCTTGGCCCAGGATGCCTCTGAAATGGCCCTGTATCCCAGTTCCGGATCGCCTTTTATCTCTCTGACTGCCAGCTGGACCGCAGCAGCAGGGAAGATGAAGCCCACGTGCATCCGCTGCCCATCAGGCAGTTCCGGATACTTCTCTTCAATTTCTTTGAGGATGGTCTTTGCCCGGTTCCAGATCACCTCCGCTTCCTCAATGCCGATTTCAGCGATCAGATTCTCTTTGATACTGTTTTTCTTGTCCAAATCCATCATGAGCGTACCTCCTTTGACTGGCAGAAATCTGCTGCTTATCTGTTCCAGAACATCCCACACAGCGATTATGCCTTTATAAAACACAGCTCCATGTGTGAGTAAGAAGCTGCATCTTCAGGCAAAGACTTCAGATGCAGGACCCGTACTCCCTGCCGCTGTTCCGTATTCTGTCCGGATGACATGGGCTGAGAGCCAAAACTCACGCAGGAAAATTCTTCTGTGAAAAAACATCTCACACGCTCTGTATACATAAACACCGGTACAATGTTCAGAAAGGGGATCCATGAAAAAACAGCTGCTCATGAGCCTTCCCGGACTTGGAACGTACCTATCCCTGACACTGTCATTAGCCGTCATGATCCATGGCTTATTCTATAGCGCAGCGCCTGATCCCCCGGCTGCGTGACTGCCGGGATTTCCACAGGATCGGATGGGTAAAACCGCATGTCCTAAACAAATTCTGCTGTCAGCAAACATTCATCGCTCTGCAGAATGCCTGTTCGAGTGGCCTGCTGCTTCTTTCCGTAGAAATCATGGTGCACTTTTATCCGCTTGCAGTCTTCTTCTGCTGGTCTCCCTGTCACCAGACTTTTTCTACCCAATCAAGCAGTTCCTTTTTCAAAGCATCCCGGTCCTTCCTGCACGCCCCCGGGTGGCGTCTTTCCGACTTAAATGCTATTTTATAGATCCATGGCAGCTTTGTCAGCACAGCATGGCTCATATGCGCGTAGCTAACATGCTTGTGCGGATACGGATAATCAATTGCTGTCAGTTTGTTCTCCATATATGTGGCACTTTCAAAGGATGGCCATACTTCATCATGCTCAGAGGAGAGAATCAGCACGGGGGCTTTCATATTCTCAATCGGAATGACAGCTTCAGGTTTCACATCCTTGTCCCGGTTAAAGGAGATGATATGCAGCTCTTTTTCCCGCATAAACATCTGAAGAATATTAAAGGTCCGGCTGCGGTAAGGTGCATAGGGCAGCTCTTTTCCATGATAGCTCCAGCAGGATGTGCCGGAAGGCGCTTTGTTCTTTCCGTTGCCGGATAACCCCTCACTGACAAAGTGGGATGGTACGCGGGCAATTACGCAGGAAAGCTCAGGAAACAGGGAAGCTGCCACAAGGGCCATTTCACTGCCCTTGGATGTACCATCAATGCCAATTTGTTCATAGCCCTGAGCTATCAGGAAGGCAATCGCGTTCTCCACATATTCAACTGGCACACGGGAGAGCTCCTTTGGTGTCTGCTGTGTCCTGAATAGTGCCAGCGCCAGTGCTGGTACACCATTTCCGTGATAAAACGCAGCTTCCTGTTCAGTAATCGCCATGCCTCCATTTGAACCGGACAGAACAATCAGCACCTTGTCTTTCCGCCCGTTCCCAGGATAGAGGATCCCCTCGAAACCTTCTGTTGAAACACTCGCCTTCAACATTTCTGATTCTCCTCAGCTGCATATTTGTCAGTACCATCTAGCCACATTGAAAAAAAGAAAACCCGCTGTACAACCATTCACCGTACTGTTCAGCATGCTGTTAGCCATCACTTACCATTCTACTTTGCAATCGCCTGTTTTGCAAGACTTTGAGCGGGTTTTTATGTCCTCTGAAGCTCTGATTTACCTTTCCTGCCTGTTCAATCGTATGGACCAGATGAAAATGAACACGGGAAGCGCAATATGGCTTGTGCTTCATACAGCCGTCTTCAGATTATCTCCATGCGGTTTATTTTCACAGGGAAGACAGGCAAAAGTATTGTATGGGCTTAATCGATTAAGTAGTACATATCAGTCATATCAAGGGATGATGCGTATCCGTTTTCTTTTCCGGCAGACTTCAGCTCAGTGATTCGATATTCAGTCATTGTATATCAGTTTCAATCAGTCCATGAACAGAACCAGCTGGCCTGAAGCAGGGGAGCTCCAAAATAAGTCGTACTGTACCTGCCCTTCATTGTGCCATTGTATTCAGCACCGTCCCTTGCAATACTGGCACCGGCAGCATCTGTATCCAGCGCATCAGAATATCCCTTCTGTATGGACCCCACAATACACGGATGCCTGAGTAAAGCATGCTGCTATTTCCTTGTGTTCGCTCATTAATAATTTCTGCAAAGCTCACCTTAACAAGCTGCAGGGAAGAGCCGGTTCCCTTCATAAAACAGCAGGATCCAGGCAGAAGTTTCCCCTCTGGCTGAATCCTGCCCTTGGCGG
>CAMNGW010000174.1 GCA_946538615.1 uncultured Clostridia bacterium | reverse complement strand
TGGCCTCCAGGCCCACCTTCCTGCTGGTCTCCTGCTGGTAGGTATAGCCCTTCATCTTCATCTCCATAGCCTCTGCCTCCGCCTGCATCCGATAAGCTTCGGCCTCTGCCTGTGCCCTGATTCGGGTCGCGTCAGCCTCACCCTGGGCACCGATGACCTTCATCCTCGCTTCAGTCTGTGCTTCCACCGCCTTGCGTTCGAAGGCAGCTTCCGCCTCAGCCTTGCGGATCTCCTCCTCCCGGACCTTCAGGAACTTCTCTGCATACTGCTGCTTCATGCGTCGGAAGTTGGGATCATCGTCCGGGGTGACGATGTTGCTGACATAAAACTCCGGTATGGTCAGGCCGTATTCTGCCAGGTCCGGATTGATGGCGTCCCGCAGCCCCGCGCTGATCATATCTATATGCTCATCCAGCTCCAGTACGCTGATGCTGTTTCCCTTGATGATCCTGGCCAGATTAGCCTTGACCCTGGTCATTACCATGGTGCGGAAGTAGCCGCCCGCGGACTGCAGACTGATTTCCGGGCCACCTTGAAACAGGTCCTCACGGTTCAGCCCACCCGTAGTGCCCACCAATTTGATCAGCAGGCGGCGGGCGTCCGTGACCCGCAGGTTGAAACTGCCGGAGGCTCCCAGCTCCACATGCAGCCCGCTGGCCGGATCGAACAGCCCTACTTTACTGTTGGTGCCCCACTTGATGCCCATCTGGGTGGTCAGGTTCACAAAATAGACCTCCGCGTGGAAGGGCTGTCCCTGGACCGGCAGCGGATACAGGCTGTTCATTTTTGGCAGTACACCGGTTTCCAGGGTGTACCGGCCGGCGGGGAAGCTGTCCAACGCCTCGCCGTTGCGAAGGAAAATCGCTTCTTGGCTCTCGTGGACGATAAGCTGGCTGCCGGTGACAAAGTCCGTCACGGGATGCTTCCAGACGAATGTCTTGTTATCCCCCTCATAGCTAATCACCGCCGGAATCCCATTGTGGCGCACCTCGGCCTTCTTAATTTCTGCCTGCACGTCCGCCACAGTATCGCAGACCGGGCAGGTAACCGACGCAGCGCTCTTCACCGCCTGCAGCTGGCAGCCACAGGTATTGCAGCGGAAGTGTACCAGATTATTGAAGCAGTCATCAGAAAGCAGCTGTGCCCGGCACACAGGGCATTTCGCATTCGTGCCATCTGCCTGGTCATATACCACAGTGTTGCCACAGGAAGGACAGACCCTGGTGGCCATGCGGTCCGTGTTGACATTGATGATATTGCCGCAGGCGCAGCGTATGCGTTTGCTGGCAAAGAAGCCCGTGCTGGCTTCGGCATAATTGTGGCATACTGGGCAGGCAATGATGAATTTGCTCATGGTATTCGCTCCTTTTGCTGCTGGTGTTGGGCCGGCTACCCGGTTTATTTGATTCCACGATCCGTACTCTTCTGGGTTTCCGCAATGACGGAACCGCAGATCATCAGCATCTTGGCTTCCTCCACTGCATATTTGCTCCCGCAGGACTGACATATAAAGAAGCTGTCCTGCCTGATCAGATCAATGCTCCCACACATTTCACAAAATATCTGTTTCATAAAGCATCTGCTAAATACAGCTTCTGCTACTTTCACTGGCCCAATTCTGCGCCATGGAAACAAGACATGATTTAAGATGATTTTACTATCCGTCTTACCATATTACAAGCATAAATTTAGCGGTTCAGCACATTGAAAAACGTGATTTTGAGTCTACAGAAGCGAATCCTGCTTTAACAGGCAGCCCGAATCATTAACCTTAGAAAATACCTCACAAGATCCATTCCCATGGCATCTTTACATTCCTTTCCCGGAGAATGCTTTAAATACGAATAAGCCAATCTGGCCTTCTGTTCTTCGATAATGATGCCTTTCTTGAACAAGTCCTTTGCTTCATCATATACTAAAAGGCTGAAAGTCATTTCAGTTGACGTGTGTTATGGAAAGAATGGTTTTGCACTTGGATCATATATCGTTTTTCAAATGATTTCCTGTTGATTTCTCCTGTAAACTTCTTTAGAATAGTAAGTACGAAGGTAAAAAGCAAACACTAAAAACCTTCAAAAGGTAAACCGCCAAAAAAACCTTCATGGACAAGAAATCATGGAGTTGCATAATACTGATACTTTTTCATAAAGACGCACATGACATGCCATTTCCGGCTTAGTTTACCGTACATTGCCAATGGGTGCTGTTCATGTGCTGTATATGAGTCCATCGTAGATTTGCGTGCGGTTCACCGCAAAGCAACCGGTACAGGAAATGGAATCATATTCCTCCTCACTGAGAAAATAGTATATCCGGCGCTTTCTTACGAGGACAAAAAGATTCTTGCCGAGATTATTCATTGCTTTGCCAAAGCATCCAAGCATAATATAGCAAAGATTATGCATCATGAAGACGTCTTACTGTCCGTGTTATCGTTCAAAGCAAAAGGACCTACGGAAGACAGGCTGAAAGGAAGCATAAGAAAAGCCCCTGTGAATGCTGCAGAATACAGAGCATAGAGAGGCTGCCAGGCATGCAAAAGCTGCGGGACACAAAGCTGGAAAACCTGGAAAGCTGCCAGGATTGCTGAAATGGCGGATTTTATGAAGATCACACCCATATTCTTGAGGATCATCGTCATTCTCTTCGGGTGAATATACAATTTGAATAAAGGTTCCGTACGGTTTGTATCATAGGGAAAACATGTTTTTTCGGCCGGTCAGGCCGGATTGATTCAAAAACCATCGCTTCTTTCTGTTGGCAAAATGTACGCCTGGTGAAGGACGTGCTGGCAGAATATATACAAATATATCATAAAGCAGGTGAAGAACAGTATGGATAAAAGAAGATTCAGAAAAGGAGATCTTGTTTCCTGGTTATCCGGAAAAAAGAGATTGTATGGCAGGATTGTAGCAATCAAAGGCTCCTCCGTAAGGATCAGCTTGCATGTCGAAAAGCGATGGGGGGAAGAAATTGAAGTAGTACGGAATATTCTGCAGTATGAGCCGCCTGTTACGCTGAGTGTTTCGGACCTGCGGAAGTTCTGCCGCTTCGAAATCCGCTATGCAGAGCTGAAACAAGGCCGCCCTTTTGCAGATATTGCTATTCCAGAGACATATCAGATTGTTCCAGAAGATTTGAAGGAAGCTGTGCTCAATTTCCATAAATATGGAATGGAAGAAGAAGAGTTTGGCAAAGAATATTTCTGGAACCTGAGAAATGAAATCTATGATGGTGTTGAGATTGATTCCGCTTTGACCGGACTGGACCATGGTGATAACGAAATATCAGCTGTTCCGGATCGGTATACGGTTTTCTCCAATGCCTGGGAAGTGTTTCTTCAGAAATTTGTATATAAAGCCGATAACATAAACCTGGATGATGTCATCACAGAAGTGCAGACATGGGAGGACAATAAGGATAAACCGCTGTCAGAAAGAGAATTCACCCATGCACAGAAGAAGGATTTTCTGGACTTCTGGCATGATGACCGGCTTGTTTCAGCAGATGAGGAAACCAAAGCTGCATACCGGAAAATCCTGGACAGCCTTTGCGCTGAGAATGACTTAAAAGCCTTGAAAAAAAAGGCCTATGCCTGTTATGGACATGGCAATGCCGCATATGGCCAGAACTGGCCTGAATCACTGGCCTGCCTGTTGAAGCTGATGGAGCTTGATCCCAATCCAGAGACGGCGAATACCCTGGGCTATATGTTTTATTACGGGCGCTGCACGGACGGAATCCCGGAATATGATAAAGCATTCTATTATTTTTCAATCGGAACAGCGGGCTGGTATTATGAATCCAGGTATAAACTGGCAGACATGTTCTGGCACGGGTATGGCGTTGCCAAGAATCCCAAAGCTTCTGCATCATTGATCTGGGAACTGTACCGCGACCAGGTCAAAAAGATCGGAAACGGCCAGTTCGGCTGTAATTTTGCAGATGTGGCACTGCGTGCCGGGAATATTTACAAAGAGGGCATCGACTGTTCTCCGGATGCCGATACAGCCTTCTCCTATTATCTGCAAGCCAGATATGCGATTAAAATGCGCATGCTTTCGGAGGATAATTTCGGAGATCAGAAGGTTGCTGCTGGAATTGAACAGGCCATTGCCGATATTCTGCCGGAAACAAGCTATGCAAAACCGAAGAGCACCGTTCACTACAGCAGCATGTACTTTCTGCTTCAGAACGGACTCCACAGAAAGCATGTAATGGAAATGAGAGTCAGGCGGCTCTCTGAAACCGACGCAAGGCTCACCTTCCGCATTGTTCCATATGCAAATGAAAAGTATCCGCCGAAACTGTTCTTGACTGTTCCTCCTGCACATTTTTCCGGACTTCTGGAGCAGTTGACGGTTACTGCAAGACATATTGAGACATTGGAAGTTCCGCAAGACACAGATGTGATCCGCTTTGACGATGTGGACTGGTACAGCTTCTATCTCTATGGAAAGAAAGTCGCAGAAATAGATGCAGACTTCGTATTTACCGTCCCCGGAAGGAAAGGAAAAAAGCATTCATTTGTTTCAGTTACCTTTATCCCTGGCGGCGCCCGTTATGATTATCTCACCGAAATCATGCTCCAACCCGGCAATAAAGTCATCGTTAAAACGCCTGACGGAGAAACGGAAGCCACTGTTACAGCAGCTTTTGAGAAGGCAGAATCAGAACTGGCACTGCCTCTTAAACGGTATAAGAAGATAATCAGGAAAGTGGAGTAACGGCAGAATATACACGCTTCCGGTCCCTGCCCAAACCGAGTGTATGCACGAAAACAGACGCAATCACTTTCCCGTATCTGCGGGTTATTCGGGACAGCAGGGCAAAAACACCCTGACTGTCGGGCCTCATTGAGCGCTGTCATGGGAAACAGTCAAAAGGGGTTCGGGATCTGCGGGTATTTCTTCCTGCAGGCAGAGCCAAGAATGCATATTGTGTATTCCTGTATCCTTACAATCATTTTTTTGAAAGATCCGGCAGTCCCCTTCCTGCCATCCATGCCCCTTCATACGTATAAAAGATTGTCGGGCAGCACGAAGCCTCCCGGCAGCTCCCCAGGAGCACTGAAAAAACGAAGGAGAAAAATAACAATGGATAATCATAATATGTCAGAACTGTCATTCGAAGAAATCGTCAAAGCCATCGGCGGTACACTTGATGCTAATGAAGAGCGCTCCTTGAACCTCATGATGAAGCTGTTCAAAGCACAGGGATGGAAAATGGAAGAGGTCTATCAGATCCGCGGTCTGCCGGACGAGCAGAGAGAATACTACCGTAATAACTGGTATAAGCAATAACCATTCCTTTCGCCCCATCGGAGCACAACGCCCTGATGGGGCTTTTTCATGTCATCCTGCTCAAAACGGGTGCACCTTCCGGGCCCCACTGACAGTCTGAGTTCCGGGGTATGACAGGCGTGGCCCGCTGACTGCAAGGCTCAGATACCATGATCCGGAAAGAAAATGCTCCGGTCAGCAAAAAAAGACTGCCAATCTGCAGATTACCTGATTCTCTCTGCACCATCATAATCCATTGAACGGCCGAATAACGAAAACAGGCCGCTCCCTGTCAGGGCGGCCCGGGATGATTCGATTGGCTGTACAGTCTGCCGGAGAGTACGAAAATCCGGATTTCTATGACCCCGTCAGCATTTCAGCAGCAGGACCAACAGAACCGGGGAAAATTGTGATGCCAGCTTTTCAGAAAACATGTACTGAAGCCTGCCTGCATTTCCACGTCCCGTCCTTTCTTCCGGGCGGAAAGCACAGACCATGCTGCACGCGCCTGAGCGTGCGTTTCCAAAGGTTCAGACGTTTTGCGGTTTCCTGTACACGGAACGCAGATCAGGCAGCCTTTTGTGGTCAGGCAGAAGCCGTATGATCTGCTGCCCTGAATATCCTCATCGCAGACAGTCCCCATCTCCTTGCTTCCCGCAGTGCCGTCCCAGAGCAGAACACCTTTGTCAATTGATCACATCTCCTGAGGAAACTGTTCATCCGGTATGTGGCCTGATGAAATCCATTCTGTCATGCTTCCTGTTCAGGCGCGCTGCAGCAGGACGGCAGCGGTGCAGAAGGGTCTCCTGGTTTTCTGAAAAGCCAGACCCGCTCCGTGGAACACTCTGTCCATGGCGAACCATCAAAATCCCCCATCAGGGCAAGGATCTCAAATCCTGCCTGTTCCGCCTGTGGCACGATCTCAGATGGCACACGCCAGTGGGCTACAAAGTTTTCATACAGTTCGTTATTCACAAAAACGCTTACATGCATCTGATTCCTGTCGAAATCACATTGGTACAGAGCCTGAATGTTCACCTCTGCGTCCCGGTACTCCTCGACCGGTTCCTGTGTATTGATCCAATCAGGCATATGTTCACGGCTTAATGAAAAATCATCAAGCAAAAACCATCCCCCGGGTTTCAGTGCCCTGAACACTCCCTCGAAAAGGGAACGGATGGAAGCTTCCGTCAGCAGGTGAGACACGGCATGAAAAGGGAAAATGGCACCGTCGAACTTCTCATGGTACTCAAGGTGCGTGGCATCAGCCTGTTCCAGATGGATCGTTCCCTTCCTTCCGGAGAGTGCCTCATATTTTTCTTTACAGATCGCAAGCATCTCAGAACTCGTATCAATGCCAGTCACACTGATTGGTGCGCTGCAGACTGCCTCTAAAGCAATTCTTCCTGTCCCTATGCCAAGGTCAAGATAGTCCCCGCTCCCCTTCTGACAGAGTGCACGGACATAAAAAGATTGGCTTTTCTGATATGCCAGATCCAAAGAGGACCATTTTTCGTAGTATCTGGCAATTCTGTCGTATATGGCCATGCGGAACTCCTCCTGTTTGCCAGCTTCACCATGCTGACATGTCTCCTTGGATACCGGCTCTTCATACCACCAGCATCTGCAAGTTCAAAAATACACAGCGATCATTGAAAAAGGATATGGCCCGGGCCGTCAGACAGCCATTTTGCATGCCTGCATGGCATATGCGGTTCCTGCCCTTCTGCCAAATGTGTGAAATCTTCCTGTGCGGCAAAAGTCAGAATGGAAAAAAAGGACGCTGTCTCAAACTGCACCCTTCCGGAAGGATGCCTGAACAGAACGTTCTGTGCATATTTCCGGATTCCGGAGAACCGTCAGAATGGTTTGCCGCATTTTCCAGCGCAGAACAAGCATCTGACCCGCATCCATGAGCCAGTTTTCCGCGCATTGGCAGTCTGACCGGATTTTGCGCAGAACCATCGTTGCGCTTATCCTGATCCTTCCAGCCAGACCTGCACTGCCTGCAGGACCAGTGCGCAATCTGCAGTACCTGTAAATCCGCGGGTAATCTGTCATGCACAGGCTCCCCAGTGCCATCCGCCATGTCTTCCTCTCTGTTTCTGTCCCAGGAATGGAACGTGCCCTGTCCTGTCTGAAGGCAGCAGCCTGTCCGCTTTTCCGTCCTGTACACCGCAGCAGTTTCTTTGCCATTTCTGCGGTCTATCGCACGATATCACGATTTTCCAATTTAAGCAACTTTAGTCAACAAATATTGAAGTACCCATCACTTACGGCGTCGCCGTTGAAGTGAGGGATTCTCCTCT
>CAMNGW010000173.1 GCA_946538615.1 uncultured Clostridia bacterium | reverse complement strand
TACCTCCGACGCCAAGCGCCAGGCGGGCTCGGTCAGCCTGTATACGGAGAGGGGCATCGACGTTGCTGTCCTTGACTTTAAGGAGCTCGACGCCGGGTTCATGAACTTCATGGAGTACTCCGGTGAGTGCGGCGTGAAGTTTGCCCGCGTGGACGCGGATGTCTCCGGCCTGACTGAGGAAGGCGAGGAAGGCAAGGAACTCGACGAGAACGCGATGCAGGACCTGTTCCGCAAAGCCCTTGGCAATGACAAGCTCCCCGTGAAGCTGGCATCCATGGCCAATGCGGACCTGATTGCCATGGTGACCGAGGACGAACAGGGAAGGCGCATGCGTGAAGCGTACCGGATGATGAACATGCCCGAGATGTACACGCTGGTCCTCAACCGCCGCAATGCAACGGTTGCCGCCCTTTCTTCCCGTGATCCGGAAGATGAAACGACAAAGCTTCTGTGTGAGCAGATTTATGACCTTGCGCGCATGGCAGCCAAGCCCCTGGAAGCGGAACAGATCACTGAGTTCCTCAACCGCTCCCAGAAACTGGTGGGCATGCTTGCCAGGTAAATACGTAACAAAAAGGGGATGGCCGGCGCCATCCCTTTTTCTTTGGTTGTGCTCTTTTCGCGAATATGCTACAATCGCCTGGAACGAAGGAAGAAAAGGAGCGTTCCAACATGGATTTTGTCAAGAACCTTCTTATTTATATGGCCCTGACTCTGACAACCAGCCTCCAGGCGGCCCCGACACCCGGCACCCCGCCAGCGGAGACACCTTATGTTTCTTCTGCGGTGGAGGAACTGCCCGGAGATAATGAAGGAACCCGGATCGTGGGGAGCTACGTGGTGACCCCCGGCCCTGTGACCCCGACGCCCCTGCCCACCATTACCCCGAACATAGCCTACACAACGCTTGCTGTCAACAGTCGCGGGGAAGATGTGAGACGTCTCCAGTCCCGTCTTGTGGAGCTGGGGTACCTGCAGGGCAATGTGGACGGTGCCTATGGCTATCAGACGCGCAATGCGGTCATGCTATTTCAGGAAGTCAATGGACTGCAGAAGGATGGCGTAGCGGGCCGGTCCACCCTGACAAGGCTCTATGAGGACCCGGACGTGATTCCCAACCCTGCCGTGATCACCCCGAGCCCGGAGCCCACATCGACCCCGGATGCCGAAGGCATTATCCCGGTCCCGGAGGATCCGGTCTCAGGCTGGCTGCCCGAGGAAAAAGCGAAGGTCATGCTCAACGGATACATGCAGACGGTGCCGGAAACCGGAAAAGCGCCCCGGGTCTGGAAGCGGGGTGGGAGCATCATTGTGTCGCTCAGTGACCTTTTTTCTGCCCTTGAGATGGATGTGACGGCCACAGGGGGAAAATCCATGGCCTTCACTTGGGCAGACTATGCGGTGAACGCCGTCATGTCCCCGGCACTTTCTGAAGACAGGGAAGATGATGACCCGTCTTTTGCCCAGCTCTATGATGTCACGGTTGACGGCCAGAGCGTGGAACTGTCGCAGGGGGACCTGATGTATGAGGACGGGCAGTGGTACGCAACCACTGATTTTCTCTTCAAAACTGTCCATGCCACGGGACGCTGGGACGAGGAAGAAAAGACCCTGATGCTGGTCATCCAGGACAAGGCGCTGTACATGTCAGTAGACTGAAACTGAAAACACCGGATCGGACGATCCGGTGTTTTTTCAGCGCATATCATTGGGATATGCTGCGGCATAGGCAATGAAGGTGGGATCCCAGTACTGCGAGAGACGGCGCTTGTAAGCTTTGAGCATCTTGGATTTGAGATAATTCAGGTCTGTCCCGAATCGGACACGCTTGAAAAAATCTGCAAGGGGCGCATAGAAATCAGGACAATTCTTCTCAAGAATCTCGCCTAAGCGGCAGATCCCGTCTTTCGTCTTCCCTTCAGCAAGCAGCATGAGCTGACAGCTGAGCAGAGCACCGTCAAGCAGTTCGGCTTCCACCTGATCCGGATGTGAAGTATAAGCCATGCAGCAGCCAAGAGAATCCAGAAGAGATTCTGAAAAGCCGTATTTTTCTTTCATTATGATGAGTTGCATACTCTCTTTGAAATATTTGATATCCAGGGTATCAAATGTGTCCTCAAAAGGCTTGAAGACAGCGTCAATCTGATCTGCATAATGCAGGAAGACGTCTTTCTCATGCTTGGTGAAATGATGAATATCGGATACCATATTGAAACAGGAGTATACAGATTCTTCATCTTTAAACAGGCGCTGATTGCGGGAGACAAAGGACAGCGAGACATCCAGCATGTCTTTGATGCATGCGGGAGATGTACCTTTTTTTTCAGCAATGTTCGTCAGAAGAAAAATCGCATACAGGGCCTGCTCCAGTTCATCCTGTTTCCATTTATGGCTGCGGCTGAGAAGTTCAAGCAGGACCCGGGAACTCTCCTCATAGCGTGCAGCATCGAGCAGATCAGAGCTGTAGTCAAGCTCAAAATCAATGTCACGCAGACCAGCAGCATAGGCCTTACTGAAAGGGACAAGACTTTTTTTGATGAAGCCCCGTTCATGACAGGCCTGGCCAAGCACCAGCTGATAGGCTGCTTCGCTGTCATTGAGCCTGACAAGTTCAGTGGCGGCTTTGACTGCATTTCCGGATTTCCCGTTGAGCATATAGGCGTTCGTGAGACAGTACCAGAAAGACTCACAATCCGGATAGAGCCGTGTGCCCATTTCAGCATAACTGGCAGCCTGGGCATAAAGTCTGCTTTCCATGGACCGGGTGTAAGCACCGAAGAGCTCGCTTGCGGCTTCTTCCTTGGGGAAGCTGAGGGTAACGGGAGTTCTTTCCTCATCCGAAAGATTGCGCAGGCGTTCGTATGCGGAGCGGATTTTCTGGAAACCTTCCGGGTCCTTTTCAGGGGAGTGTTCACGTACAAGGGTAAAATAGGCTTTTTTAATCTCAGCCTGTGTGGCGCCTTGTTCAAGGCCGAGTGTCCTGAAATCTTCGGACATATGGCAATCCCTCCGCTGTTTCATTATTTCTTTCTGACGGTCCTGGGAACCTTCAGCTTTTTGGCATAGGCATCCCTCTCGGAGGGATCCTGAATCAGGGAAAGCAGGGGCGATACGGAAGTCAGGATTTCTTTTTTCATTGTTCTGGTGACGGTCTTTGTCATCACGCTGATTATTTTCAGCACAAGATCGATAGCCATTTTTACTTCTTCCGAGTGATCCCCCGGGACATTGACAAACGATGTGTCCAAAAGCCGGAAAGCAAAGCCCAGGTGCCAGACATGATTTTTATTCCAGATCCTTTTCCGCTGCAGATAGGCGAGAAGGATGATAATGACTTCATCATATTTTTTCATGGCATCAAGGCACTGTGCGAAACGGATTTCAAATTCATGGCCGCGCAGTCCGAGCATATACCCTTTCTGGAAAAGGGAAAGTGCTTTTTTGTACCATTTTCTCCAGAAATAGGCCTGAGCCACGATGGGAAGAAGAAAAGGATCATCCGGTGCCCGTCCAAGCAGGATATTTCCTTCACGGATGGCTATGACATATTTATTATTTTCAAAGGCCATGTAAACATAATATCTCTGCAGGGTAAACGCGTAAGGCTCGTCGCCGTGCAGCTCATCGAGGAGTTTGCGCATGGCGCTCAGCGCCACGTCCGTATCATCCCAAAGCCAAAAGAAATGAACCTGCTGAAGCTGCAGCATCTGAAAAGGCGGCAGAGAGAAGTCAGGGAACGATGGGTCTTTGTCTTCTGGCAGAGGGCATGTGAGCAGCTCATAGGCGGCACGGATCCTCTTGAAGGTCTCCGGGTCCTTGTCCGGCGAATGCAGACGGACAAGGCGGAAATAGGCCCGTTTGATCTCGTCAGCAGAAGCTGTATAGGAAGTGAGCCCAAGGGTTTCATAGGGATTCATGCATGGTCCTCCCTGAAAAAAGTCAGATATCTTCTTCTTCGAGAATATCGAGAATCTCCTGTTCAATGTCCCGGGCCTCATCGAGGTCGTTGTCAATGATGGCTTCCTTGAGGTCAGTGAGGAGGTCTGTAAGCTCGTCCTCGGTATCGATGTCAGAGATCAGATCGCGGTCCAGCGCGCGTTCCACGTTGCGGATCGTAGAGCGGAACTCCCTGCCGGCCGGGTTATCTTTCCACTTTTCAAGATCCATAGTACCGTAATCATGGGTGTCTTCCCCGGAAGAGGGATTGTCCATCATATTGATTTCGATGGAAGCATCTTTTCCTGTGGACTGGATAGTTGCTTTGACCTCAAGGATGCCGTTGAGGTTGTAGGTGAAAGAGACCAGAAGCGGTTCCTCTCCCTGACGTTTGGAGGGGATCCCTGAGAGACGGAAGTCGCCGATGAGGTGGTTGCTGGAAGCCACGTCACTTTCGCCCTGGTAGACGACGACGTCGACATCGGTCTGGTAATCCCTGAAAGTATAATAGGTATTGCTCCTGGTGACCGGGATGGTCGTGTTCCTTGGAATCAGGAAGGACATCAGGTCATGATCGAAGCCGTTGCTGACTTTAATGCCCAGGGAATAGGGACAGACATCGGTCATGACAAGGCTGTCCTCAGGTTCGATGGCGCCGGAGATAATGCCGGCCTGAATGGCGGCACCCTCGGCAACGGCATAGTCCGGATTGACGGCAAGAACGGGTCTGATCCCGGTATATTTCTCAATGTCCCGGGCCACCATGGGCATGCGGGTAGACCCGCCGACAAGGATGATCTTGTCAATCTGGGAAAAATCAATCCCAGAATCCTCCAGCACGATATCAATGGGGCTGTGCGTACGTTCCAGCAGAGGAGCCGACATGGCCTCAAACTCCTCGGCGGTGACGGTCATGTCCACGGCAAGGGGCTTGGAGCCCTTCATGGCGATGGCCGGGAGGACAATGTGATACTCGTCTTCGGAGGACAGTGCCTTTTTGCATTTTTCAGCGGCATCCTTTACCCTTGCCATGGCGGCTTTGTCGGAGGTGAGGTCGACACCCGTCTTCTGTCTGAAGGCGGTAAAAATGTGGTCCATCAGCTTCTGGTCAAAGTCTTTGCCGCCAAGCTGGTTGTCGCCGTTGGAAGCTTTGACTTCCAGCACCCCGGAGAACATTTCCAGAAGGGTCACATCGAAGGTTCCGCCGCCCAGATCGTAGACCAGGATGTGGGACTCATCGTCCATGTGCTCAAGGCCGTAGGAGAGGGCGGCTGCAGTGGGCTCATTGAGAATGCGGTCCACGGTAAACCCGGCCTGTACGCCCGCCCTTACCACGCACTGGCGCTGGATATCGTTGAAGTAGGCGGGGACAGAGATGACGGCATGGGTCACTTCCTCGCCGAGGGATTCTGATGCATAATGCTTGACGTATTCGAGCAGCCTGGCTGAGAGGTCGACGGGGTTGTAGCGCTGGTTCCCTAGGGGAATGAGGTCGCCCGTGCCGATTTTTCGTTTGACTTCAATGGCTGTTTTTTCAGGTGAAAGCAGGTACTGTGCCCGTGCCTTTTCACCTATGACCCAGTTGCCTGAGGCATCAATGCCCACCGCGCTGGGGGTGATGGCTTCACCGTCCATGTTCAGGATCATTTCGGGTTTCCCATTGCGGATAATGGCAGCTTCTGTAGTGGATGTGCCAAGGTCAATGCCGATGATGGTGTCCATATTTTTCAGCTCCTTATGATATGATTCATTCTGATAGCCTTACATGCCCTGTCAGGCACTGGGGGGGAAAAGAGAGGTTTCATTACAGACCGGTCTGAGCTCTGTCTTCTCCGTCCGGGTCCTGCTTGGGGAGGACAGGGATTTCTGCATCGGGTGCAAAAGAAAGCACCGTGCTCCCACTGTTTTCACAGAGCAGGTCCTCCGCTTCGTCGAGCATATCCTCGCTGACTTCTTCAGAGGGGTCCCTGTAGCCTTCCACATAGCGGTAAGCCACAATCTGTGCCTTGCGGAGCACCTTGCCAAGGTACACATAGCCGCATGTATAGACTTCTGCTATGGTGGCGTTTTTCTGCTTATCGCCGGTCTCACGGACGGACATGACCTCGTGGAGGTCATAGTCTACAGACACGCCCGTTCCGGACAGGATCTCCAGGCCGCTTTTTGCCAGCTGGCCCTGCAGCTGCCCATCAATGAGCCGGAACTGTTCGGCCCATGTCTCATCATTCTTCTGAAGGACGGACCTGAGGGAGAACATGGCATCGTGATAAGCCATCAGGAGGGAAACAAGCGAAGCGCTGCGCGCTTTTTCTTCATGAAGGGCTTCATTGAGGGTCTGATCCTTGGCGCTGGCCTGTTCTATGGTTTCAAGGAGATCTTCGAGGGACATGTCGTGCTTGCGCAGTCCGGAAGTGAGCTCCCTGACAGTCTTGCCAAGACTCTCTATATTTTCGGCCTGCTGGGTCATGAAGGATTCCTGGAGACCGGACAGGCGTTCTATGCTGTCGTGCAGCTCATTGTCCATTGCGGTACGGACAGTCGTGAGCTGCTCCTGCACTTCTGTTACGGACTGCGCAACGGTGCTGAGCAGCTGGGCGTCTTCGGTCCTGCCCTTCTGGAACAGCTGGACCAGTGTTTTGATCTTTTTTTTGATTCCCATAAAATGCGGGAGCCTCCTGAACAATGCAGATAGAAGATGAGAATCTTCCAATAAATTATAACATAACAGTAAAAGAGAGGCCAGATATTCCTGAAACAATTCCCGGGCAGTCCTGCGTGCTGCGCTGTTTCATGCTATAATGGGGTGGAAACCGGGAATCACGAGGAGGGAAAGGTGTGAGACTGCACCAGTGTGACCTTTGCCACATCGACCTGAAACATGTCAGTGTCAGACGTGGCGGGCAGGATGTCCTTTCAGACATCAATATGCATATTCACTGTGGACAGCTGACAGTCCTGATTGGGCAGAACGGAGCAGGAAAGACGACGCTGGTGCGCGCCCTGCTCGGGGAAGTGCCGCATACTGGGACGATCCGCCATGAGGATGGAAAAGGGCATGTGCTCGGTCACCTCAGGATTGGATATGTGCCCCAGCACCTTGATTTTGACAGGGACATGCCTGTAACCGTGCAGGATTTTATGGCCTCGACGTTCACTAAACGTCCCGTGTGGACCGGTGTGGGACGCAAAACAAGGGATGAGATTGTGCAGGCGCTGAGCACTGTGCATGCCCAGGACCTTCTTCTCACACCCCTTGGCCGGTGCTCGGGGGGAGAACTGCAGCGGGTCCTTCTTGCCCTTGCCCTGCACCCCTCACCGAACCTCCTGCTGCTGGATGAGCCGGTTTCGGGGATTGACCAGAACGGGATGGAAATGTTCCTGGACACTGTCTGTGCTCTCAGGGAAAGACACATGGCGATCCTTCTGGTTTCCCATGATCTGCGCTTTGTCCGGGAATATGCGGACCATGTGGTGCTGCTGGACAAGTCGGTGCTCATCCAGGGGGCGCCGGATCCGGTATTTTCTTCACAGGCTTTTGCGCGTGTGTTTGGCAAAGAGGGGGAGAAACAGGAATGAACGCGGTTTATGCCCTGATTGATACGCTGCTGCCCGTGCCGGCGCTCCAGTTTTCTTTTATGAAGAATGCTTTCCTTGCCATCCTTCTTCTGACGCCGCTGCTCGGGCTTCTGGGCACCATGGCCGTCAACCAGCAGATGGCTTTCTTCTCAGACGCCCTTG
>CAMNGW010000172.1 GCA_946538615.1 uncultured Clostridia bacterium | reverse complement strand
AAGGATATCATGTTATAGTGCCTGTTGTAAATACCAATGTAAAGTATTCACACCCAGATTGTCCCATGCCTCCTCGCTGTTCCAGTCTTCCACCGTCTTTCCCCACAGTGTGACATAGAACATCTGCAGCATACGCTTTTCGGGTCCGGAGAGTTTTGCAAAGTCCACATCATCCAGCCGCTGCAGCAGATCAAGAAGAAAAGCGATCCATCTTCTGGAATCTATGACAGCCAGTTTCGTCAGCGCCTTTCTCACCGTCTCTTCAAGATCCTCCGTAAAATCCTCAGCCACACCGGCGCGCACACACAGCCGTGAGAAAGTCCCGAACTTATACAGGCTGCGGGGATCAAGGTGTTCATGGTCCAGAAACCCGGAAAGCGAGAGGTCCCGGCCGGTGTCTTCCTTAAAGGAAGCGATCCGGGAAACCAGGCCTGCACAGTTGCCATAGGAAGCACGGATGTTTTCAAGGATATACTGCGTGGCTTTTTTCTCCAGCTGAATATAGCAGCCTTTGGGCGCCGAGACAAATCCTTCCTGAATCTCCCTGGCCACGTTCCGGGACGCCGTGGAAAGCAGAGCGGCAAATTTCTCCTCAAAATTGTACCGTTTGTTGGCCTGCCCTATGAAATCCAGTACAGTAAGGCAATCTTTGTCTTTGGACAGGCGCAGACCGCGTCCCAGCTGCTGCAGGAAAATGGTCAGTGATTCTGTAGGGCGCAGGAAAAGGACCGTATTGACATCCGGGATGTCCACGCCCTCATTGTAGATATCCACCACAAAAATGAACCGTACTTTTCCGGATACCAGATCTTCCTTGGCCGCATGACGTTCCTCATCCGGAGATTTTCCTGTCAGGAACATGGACGGTACCCCGTGTTCGCTGAAGAAACGGCACATGAACTCAGCATGTTCGACAGATACACAAAAACCCAGGCCCTTGACCGTATTGATATCTGTCACATACCGGTCCACGGACCGCAGGATCTGTTCGGCGCGCTTCTGGGCAACAAGGCCGCTGAATGTATAGAGCCGGGAAAGTTCAGCCTTGTCATACCCACCGGCGGACCATTTCAGTCCGGACAGATCTGCCACGTCCGTCACCCCAAAATACTGGAAAGGACACAGCAGTTTCCGGTCTATGGCCTCCGGCAGGCGGATCTCGGCCGCGGTCCGGCCATTGAAATAGTCGGTTACACTTTTCCCGTCCATGCGCTCCGGCGTTGCGGTAAGTCCGAGCAGAATTCTGGGATGGTAATACGTCAGCAGCTCCTTGTAGGTCGGCGCCGCCGCATGGTGGAACTCGTCCACAATGATATAATCATAGAAATCAGGCGTCGTTTTCGAAGTAAAGTCCTGGGCATGGAAGGTCTGGATGGAGATGAAAAGGTGGTCCAGACTGTCAGGTCTGTAACTGCCCACAAACAGCTCACCGAAATTAGCGTCCTGCAGTATGGAACGGAACACAGAAAGGCTCTGCCTGAGAATCTCCTCCCGGTGGGCGACAAACAGCAGCCGGCAGGGTTTCCCGGGGTTCGCCTTCCGGAAATCTCTGTAATCGAAAGCAGAGATAACGGTCTTTCCTGTTCCGGTTGCAGCGACGATCAGGTTCTTAAAGTACCCGTGGACCTCACGCTCTGCCCTGAGACGGTCCAGAATTTCCTGCTGGTACCCGTAGGGCCTGACCTCCATGAAATACATCTCCGCACAGATCCCGCCTGCGATCTTTTCTGCCTTGAGGGCACGTGAAAAGCGGTTCCTCTGTCCCTCGTCATAGGTTTCAAACTCTGTGTCGTTCCAGTAAAATTCAAATGTGGCACGGATCTTATCCATTGTTTCAGGAAGGTCCTGCTGTGTGATCTTTGTGTTCCACTCAAGCCCGCTGGTCAGTGCCGCATTGGAAAGATTGGAGGAACCCACATAGGCTGTCGTGAACCCGGTGTCCCTGTAAAAAATATATGCTTTGGCATGAAGGCGGGTGTTCCTGGTGTCATAGCTGATCTTGATGTGCGTATTGGGGAGTTCACTCAGGCGCTCAATGGCTTTGACGTCTGTGGCACCCATATAGGATGTCGTGATCAGGCGCAGCTCTCCGCCCTTTTGCGTAAAATCCGTCAGTTCATCTATAATGAGCCGCAGTCCGCTCCACTTTACAAAGGACACCAGCATGTCTATGCGGTTGCAACTGACAATCTCCTTTTTGAGCTCGGTGTACATCTGCGGCTCGTTCACGGCACCCGTAAAGAGGCTGGACTGCGCAATCGACGAGATGGGGCGCGTGATCTTCGCTTTCTCATCAATCGCCCAGATCCTGTTCCGTCTGTCGTACAGGGCAAGAAGCTGCTCGGCGCGGTCAGCAACGGCCAGGTCATCAAAAGAAGACTCGCTTGTTCCTTCTGAAACCGCTGTAATGATCCGGTTGACCAGTCGGATCTGGTCCTGAAGGCTCCCCCCTTCGTCCCGGATCATCTCCAGTCCCTGTTCCACCACGCCGGCAACATACTTTGCCAGCACATTTGAGGCTTCAGCTGAATCAATCCGCTCTGTCTGACTGAGCTTTTCTGTGCAAGACAGCTCACTGTCGAGCTCCTTGCTGATGACCTGTTCATACAATCCATCCTGCAGCATTCTCTTCGGATCCTTTCCCGTCTTTATCCCTCGCCGTACCTCTTCATGGTCCGGATACAGATGATAAACCATCTGTATCCATTTTCTGCCAGGTGTGCACGTCAAGCCCGCATTCCCGGGCACAGACAAGGATGTCCCTGCTCTCTTCACACACCGCGATCATGCGTGCGGCATGATCCACCATCCAGCGGTCACGGCGTTCAAAGACATCCGGCTCAAACCGTGGTGAGACCATATGGACATAATCCGCCCCGTTAAACACCTGTATGTAAACTTCCTGCCAGTCACTTTTCCATTTTCTGGAAAAGCCGTACCACGGGACGGCTGCTATGAGGTGCAGGTTCTGTTCCATTCGTTTTTCCAGTACAAGCTGTGCAGCCATGAGGTCGGTCCCCATGCCCATGCCTGTAATAAACGTTGTGAACCCGCAGCGGACAGCCATGTCAATCTGCCCGCTGAGCCATGTGCGGATTTCCTCCTCTGGTGCAGGCATTTTCTCCATTCTTGTTCCTGCAAAACAGCAGCGGTGCTTTCTCTTTTCTTCTTCCGTCACAGGGAATACCTCCATCCTCTGTCCTTCCACCTTTCCATGAAAAGGGCTATAATGGAAAAGGGAGGCAATGACAATGGCCATTATTTATCAGACAGACCGTAAAACCGGAACCGTTTATGTGCTCGAACAGACGTCTACCTGGATCCCTGAGCTGAAGCAGCCCCGGACAAAACGGCACATCATCGGCAAACTGGATCCGGAAACAAACGAGATCATCCCCACAGGTCCGGTGGGCCGTCCCAAAAAGGCACCCGTTCAGCCTCCGGAACCTCCCGGACCTGTCACCCTCGAGGAAAGGGTACAGTTCCTTGAGGAACGCCTGGCCCGCCTTGAGGCATACTGTCAGAAACTGGAGGACCGTCTTCAGAGCGCAAGCCGAGCCATTGCAGGAGACGCTGCGCCTTCGGCCGGTTCCTGACATGCAGTCTGCGCATTTATCCGGAAATTGTCAAGTCCACGAACTGTACAGCATCTTTCCGGCTGTTGTCTGCACATGGAAAAGCAGAAAATGGCCGAGATGATAATGAGAGGAGCCCCTTCATATGAAAAAAGCTGTCCTTGGCTACTGCAGTGGACACTATCCTCTGAAAAAAGAGGACGTCTGTAAACTGACCCACATCTTTGTCGCCTTTGGTACACTGCGTCTGGATGGGACCATTGTCTCGGACCATCCCATCTGCGCCCAGATGGAGCAGATCCGCAGCTGGAACCCGGATATCCGCATCTGTCTTTCTCTGGTCAATCATCAGGGGGAAAGTGAAGCTTTTACCACCGTGTGTGCGGACCCGAAGCTTCGTGAAGTCTTTGCCAGGAGCTGTGTGGACGTGGTTGTCAACCGCGGCTTTGATGGAGTGGACATGGACTGGGAATATCCCTGCGTAAGCAGCAATTTCCAGGGATCTTCCAAAGATGACCGGGACAATTTCACCGAAACGCTCCGCGTGATCCGTCACGCTTTCGACGGACTTGGCGACAGGCACCCTCTGCTTACCCTTGCAGCCGGTGCAGATATCTACTATACCACCTGCGTCGATCTCCCGGCTGTATCCGGCATACTGGATTTTATCAACCTCATGACCTACGATCTGAAGTGCGGTTTCCATGCGCTCGCCGGCCACCATACACAGCTTTATTCTTCCACGGGAGACTATTTCCAGAACAGCTGCGATCAGGCGCTCCGTCTTTTTGTTGCCAATGGTGTACCCAAGGAGAAACTGCTCATGGGCGCCGCCTTCTATTCCAGAAAGTGGGAAAACATCCAGGACCGGAACCATGGCTTCCTGCAGATTTCCAAGTGCGGCGGCGGGTACGGTCCGGGATGGGCTGAGCTCAAGCAGACCTGCCTGAACAAGAATGGCTACACCTATTACTGGGACGATGAAGCCAAAGCGCCCTATCTCTTTAACGGGAGCACTTTCCTTTCCTTTGACGACCCCCACAGTCTGCGTGAAAAGTGTGCCTATGTCAAGCGTGAAGACTATGCCGGCATCTTCTTCTGGGAATATGACTGCGATCCCACGGGCGAGCTCCTGGATGTCATCCATCAGGAAATGGAAAAATAATCAATTTGTAATTTCATATTATCTGCAATTTGTTATTTTGTTATTTTTGTATTTTCTGTGAAATCATGGGGGTATGGGTCCGTACCGGTCAATTCGTCAATTGACTATGCTGATATTTTGTTATTTTACTGATCGATAAAACAGGTCCTGCTGTGTCACTCAGCATGTACCGCAAATTCCGGACGGCTGCATGAAAAGGGGAGTGCGGCACAGCCGCTTCAGAAAAAACTGGCCCCGTATCCCCTCAGGCCTGGTCCTGACACGGAAGCACATTCCATACTGCCCTCAGACACGCAGGGTGCCCGGTGTCTGGCACGTTTCATGAAGGAAAAAGCCTCCCGTTTTGCATGTTCTTCCGCTGTTTCTGACCTTTTTGTACAAATGCCCAGTGACACACGGACCGACAGCCCCATCACATGACATATGCGGGCATGCCATTTCAATATCACAATCAGCTTTTTTCGGATGAAAATGCAGAAAATCAAGCGCTTTCCAAACATTTTACTTGCATGAATCTTTGTCCCATGGTAAAATGCCGTCGGTGTTCATCACCAGATCATACATGCTAAGAAAGGAAATGTATCATGAATAAGACTGAATTAATTGAAACTGTATCCTCTAAAGCGGAAATCACCAAGGCTGAAGCTGCCAAGGTTGTCAATGCTACCTTTGATGCCATCACAGAAGGTCTTGAGAAAGACGGCAAAGTCGTACTTGTCGGCTTTGGCACCTTTGAAGTGCGCACCCGTACCGCCCGTACCGGCCGCAATCCGCGCACCGGCGAGGCCATCAAGATTGAAGCTTCCCGCGTTCCCGCCTTCAAGCCCGGCAAGGATATGAAGACGCTCGTGAACAGCAAGAAGAAGTAATTCCGCGCCCATCAAAAAAACCCGCTCAGCGGGTTTTTTTTGTTTAAGGACCTGTTCAGAAAACACGGATGTCGCTCTGCTTTGAGGCAAATGGTCCGGGCAGTACGTTCAGGCCGCGGTGCTCGCCCAGAAAGTCCCTGTCAAAGACAATATCGGTCCCGTCCGGATTCTCATAGCGCTCCTCAGGTTCAAATGCGCGCCCAAGGGTATCAGAAGAAATCATGGAAGCACAGAAGTCCCCGATATGGTCGTACAGGTCCGTGCGCAGATGGTTGCCATCCAGCTCGATATGCACTGCACCTTCATCTTTGAGGAAATGCTTCTCATGTCTGCAGTTCTTCGCTCCCATGAGATACACGTTCCCGTCCACCCACACAGGCAGCTTGCCATCATGGGCGGGCGCCAGTCCTACCATATTGGGCGTATCGTTATCCATATCGAATTGGGCGATCCATGTTTCATAGGTGGGATATTCATCCATGACATGTGTCCCGACTTCCCGGTTCTCTGAGAACGTCTTGCCCTTTTCGCTGTCGGAAAGCACCGTTACATCGGAAGATGGCCATTTCTGGACAAAGATGTTGTTATAGAACCGGTCATCCCCGTGGAGGATCGTCATGAATCCCATCACTTCCGTGCAGTGCGGCATATGATAAGGGGTATAGCGTGTCCCTGTTCCGCCGCCCACAGATGTGAAGGAACCGCAGATCAGGTTATGCACCAGGGCAACGCCCTGCGTGGCCATGCGCAGCGACGCTTCTGAGAGCAGAATATTGTTGTCGATCAGCGTCGGGCCATGGCCGACTTCCACAAAGATATCCTGGCTCATCATGCCGCCTTCAAGGGGCTTTGCAAAGGCAGGCTTCTGGTTGTCATGCAGGATATTCTGGGTGATCCGCGTTCCCTGGGCCTCCCAGTCTGTCCAGATCCCCATGGTGCAGTGGTGGATATGGTTCCTGCGCATCACAACGTCTATGGCGGCATGGAGCTTGATCCCTGAAATCTCGGCTCCGCCAAGTTCCATCATATTATTGATATGGTGGATCTCATTGTCCTCAATCACAGAGAATACAGCGCCCATACGGCCAATGATGCCGCCCTGTTCGCAGTGATGGATATTGTTGCGGCGTATCACATGGCTCCCCACATTGGCTTTCGTCCATCCATGGTACTGTCCGCGGCACACAGCGTCCCTTTCCATCTGCGTGGGGCTCTTGACATGGCGCGTCGTGAAATAATGGTCATTGTCCGGGTCATAATATTTTCCCAGGGAGATGCCTGCACACTTGCTGCCATAGATCTCGCAGTCCTCAATGATCCATCCCTTTGACCAGTGCGGACCAATCATGCCGTCCTGGTAGGCAGCGGGCGGTGCCCATGTCGTGGCCGCTTTACAGATCACAAAGCCCGATACCGTGATATAGCCCACGCCTGTCTGATCCGGCATAAAGCATTCACGGCGCACAGTGATTTCAACATTTTCCGCATTCGGGTCCATATCCTGGAAATTGGCATAGAAAACCGTTGTGTTTCCATCCTGTTCAGTATACCATTTGTAAACGGATTCTTCCGGGACCCATGAGCACGGGTACACAGCGCCTTCCCGGCACTCCTCAAGGCTTCCTGCCTCGTAGAGCATGCGGTCATTGAGGAAGACACAGCCCGTGTGTCTGGTCTTGCCTGCAAAGTACCAGTCGCCGTAGACATAGGTGGTATAGGGATTGTAAGCTCCGAAGACCCCGTTATCCACCCGGAGCGTCCAGACGCCATCGTCCCGCTTTTCCCATCCTTTTGCCACTTCAGCGCCTGTGATCACTGCTCCTCTGGGCACTTCGCTGCGATAGACCACACGGCAGTCCTCTGTCCCGGCATGTTTCGGATTCACATATTCCCGGTACACGCCGGGGGACACAAGCACCTCATCTCCGGGCTTTGCGACATTTGCCGCATCTCCAATTCGTCTGTAGGGTCTTTCCTTTGAGCCGTTGCCATCAAAACCGGCAGCAGCATTGACATAGATAATCATGCTTTTCCTCCATTTATAACTTGAGTGTTCTCAGAAACTCCTTAGCTTTGTTTTTCGGACTCTCTGAGAAGGCTCT
>CAMNGW010000171.1 GCA_946538615.1 uncultured Clostridia bacterium | reverse complement strand
GGAAATGTGACATTCTGGGCTCATGAGGACTATGCGGCCGCTGTCTCTGCGGGCCTGCTTGGCATTATCTATGCATTTTCCTTTATTGCGCGCAAACTTTTCGGCGCGAAAGATGAGTGAGAGGAGGGACTAAAATGGCAGTTGGTGGCACAAAAGTCAATCCACAGAAGTTCCATAGAAACCAGATTCCACTGTATCTGTACCTGATTCCCATTGCTGTATTTATGGGCGCTCCGATTATATATATCATTAACCATGCATTCAAACCCATGGATGAACTCTTCGCTTTTCCACCGCGTTTCTTTGTTTCCCATCCCTCCCTGGTAAACTTCAGGAACCTCTTCCAGACTACGGCGGGATCATCCATACCGATTTCCCGCTACATCTTCAACTCGCTGATTGTCACGGTCCTTGTGGTTTTTCTGTCAGTCCTGATTTCCACCATGGCCGGCTTTGCACTGAGTAAGATGAAGTTCAAGCTCAGAAACTCGATTTTTGAAGTGAACAACATTGCCCTTATGTTTGTGGCGACCGCGGTGACGATCCCGCGGTACCTGACCATCAATGCTCTGGGCATCCTGGATACCTACTGGGCGCATATCCTGCCTCTCGTGGCTATGCCGGTCTGTCTGTTCCTGATTAAGCAGTTTATCGACGGCGTTCCGGATTCCCTTCTTGAGGCGGCTCAGCTGGAAGGTGCCGGTTCATTCACGATCTACCGGAAAATTGTGATCCCGCTTACCAAGCCTGCCATTGCGACTGGTTCGATTCTGGCTTTTCAGAGCGTTTGGACCAACGTGGAAACGTCGAATCTTTTCACATCTGCAGAAGGGATCCGTACCCTGCCCTTTTACATGAACACCCTGACATCGGTCGGTACCGTTCAGGGACAGGGCATGGCGGCAGCGGCAGCGCTCATTATGTTTGTCCCTAATCTGTTACTGTTTATTGTCATGCAGTCATCTGTCATGAACACCATGGCCTATTCAGGTATGAAGTAAGGGGGAGCACCATGAAAAAACGAAAGCGGATTCTTCTGCCGCTCGTGGTGCTGATGCTCTGCATTTGTACCGCGGCTGTGGCACAGGTACCTTATAAAACGTACACGCTCGGACTGGACGGGGAACTGGTCTCCACACAGACGGCTTATGAACCTGTCCGCTCCATGACGAGATTCGGGGAAGAAACACTGAAAACCCCGTCTGATATGCGCATGGCAAAAGACGGGAATCTATATATTGCAGATACCGGAAACAAACGCATTCTTGTGGTCACACCGCAGGGTGAATACGTCAAAACGATCGGGGACAAGAAGACTCTCAAGTCGCCGACTGGCGTATTTGTCGATGATGACCTCAATGTCTATGTTGCAGATGAGAACGGGCGGAGCGTCGTGGTTTTCGATCCTTCCGGTGCTGTGGTCCGTGAATTCGGACGGCCGACGCACCCTCTCTTTGGCGAGACATCACCCTATAAGCCCAATAAGCTGGTTCTAGATAAGCGTGGCAATCTGTATATTGCCAGCACCGGGAACACCAACGGTATCATCCAGATCTCTCCCGTGGGCGAAGGCGAATTTCTGGGGTATTACGGTGCCAATCAGTCCAATGTCGGCTGGCTCACTGCCCTGAAAAAAGCTGTTTTCAGTGAGGAACAGCTTTCGACGATGGCGGGCATAGTCCCCACGTCTGTCAAAAACCTCTGCATTGATGAAAAGGGCATGGTTTATACGGTTTCGCAGGCGGTCGATACCACTTCGCTGCGCCGCCTGAACGTAGCAGGACGGACCACGCTGGTCCCTGATTATACCAATACCCAGAACACAGCTGTTGCGGTCAACAATCACGGGTCGATCTTTACGGCTTCTGCTTCCGGCTATATCATGGAATATACATCGGAAGGCAACATGCTCTTTGATTTTGGTGCATTTGATAACGGCGACCAGAGGATCGGTACTTTCAAGTCTGTCACAGGACTTGTGGTGACCGATGACTATACCATCTATGTGCTCGATGAAATACTCGGCAGCATACAGGTGCTCCGTCCTACCGAATTTACCGGCCTTGTGCACACGGCCTTCACGCTTTTCCAGGATGGCAAGTATGCCGAGTCCAAGGCGCCATGGACACAGGTCCTGCGTATGAACAGCCTGTTTACCTATGCTTCCACAGGTCTTGGTGAGGCGCTCTACCGTGAAGGGAACTTTGGTGAAGCGCTTACGGCATTCCGCAATGGCGGCAATAAGAGCGGCTATTCCGATGCTTTCTGGGAACTGCGCAGCGACTGGCTGCACAGCTCTCTGGCCACAATCCTCATAGCGCTTGTGGTCCTGGTGGTCCTTATAAAAGTCCTGAAGCTGATTGACAAGCACACACATTTTCTGAATCCTGTGCGGAAACTGGGGCAAAAGATCGGGAGCCTCCCGCTGCTTTCCCAGATGGGATGGTCATTTACCATGCTGCGCAACCCGTTTGACTCCTGCTATGGGATCAAACGTGAAAAACGTGCTTCTTTCCTGTCCGCCTCGCTGATGATTTTGATTTTCTTTGTACTGTATGTTCTGTGCAAATACTTCTCAGGATTCCTTTTCAAAACGGTTCAGGAAGGCGAGTATGAGCTGATCCGGGACGCAGTGATGGTCTTTGGCGTGTTCTTTCTGATGGTGATCTGCTGCTATCTGGTATGCACGATCAATGACGGCGAGGCCCATTTCAAGGATATCTTCATCGGCGGCGCTTATGCGCTGATGCCCATGATTCTGGCCATGCCCATACGCCTGGTCCTTACCAATGTTCTGACTTTTAATGAAGAATTCTTTATCACGGTTCTGGACGTAGTTGCCTATGGATGGACAGGCATTCTGATTGTTTTAAGTATTATGTACCTCAATGATTATTCGATGAAAAAGACATTGAGCATACTTGTCATGACGCTGTTCACAGTACTGATCACGGTAGCCCTCCTCTTTGTGGTTTATGTCCTGATCAGCCAGCTGTGGGATTTCTTGTCCTCGATCTATGGAGAGGTGGTGTATCGCTTTGTCAGGAAGATGTAAACCAAGCCGGATTTGCCTGCCTTTGATTCTGCTCCTGCTAGTGTGCAACTGCCTGGCCGGTGCAGAACAAGCCACTTCCGTGCCTGATGACTATGTGCTTACGGCCCAGAGCACGCAGTTCAACCTGTACCTCAAAAAGGATACGCTGGCTGTGATCCTGGAAAGCCGTAAAACAGGGAACATTCTGACCTCAACGGTTCAGAATGCGGACGAAATGAAAGACAACGCAACCTGGAAAGGCTTTTACCAGAGCGGCGTTGTGATGGAGTATATTGAGGACGTCAAGAGCACGAACAGCCAGGCGGATTTTATCAATACGCCCAACACGGTCACCGTCCAGGACAAGCCCGACGGGTTCACTGCGCACGTCCTGTATACCGATATCGGAATTTCCTATGATATGGACGTGGTACTGGATGAGGAAGGGCTCACGGTCCAGATTCCCCAGTCCTCGATTCATGAGGAACAGAGCGATAAGTATACGGTATCGGGATTCTATCTTTATCCTTTCCTTGGACACAGTTATCTGGGAGAAGATGAAGGGTATATGATCATACCGGACGGACAGGGGGCGCTGATCCCCCTGAAGGATAACGAGGGAAGGTTCACTTCTCCCTTTGACCGCCCCGTGTATGGCACCAACATCGGGGTCGAAGATACGGTGAATTCACGGTGGAACGTGGAGACCGAACCTGTGATCATGCCTGTCTTTGGTATGGTGCATTCTGACAAACAGATCGGCTTTCTCGGTGTCATTGAACAGGGCGACTGTGCGGCAAGGATTATGGC
Organism: uncultured Clostridia bacterium; assembly: GCA_946538615.1. Lineage (GTDB taxonomy): Bacteria > Bacillota > Clostridia > Christensenellales > Aristaeellaceae > UBA2943. Next base: position 4,000 of record CAMNGW010000171.1, on the reverse strand, counting down.
CTATCCCAATGGCGTGCGCATGAATTTCGACTGGATCTGTGCCAAGTATATCTACCGCAGGGTGTACGCCCAGCCCACAGGTCCGAATTCCGGTACGATTTCCACAAGGACAGAGTATCCACGGAAGTTTGATATTGTTCAGCATTTCCTTTTGAGGGAAGGCGAGGATGCAAACTATACCGGATTGGCAGTGGCCTTCCGGGAATATCTCGAAAGAAAAGGCTTTTTTGAAAAAGCGGGGGACAGCACATTTGACCTGGCCATCGATTTCCTCGGCCTGGAAAAAGAAAACTATGTTCTGGGCAAAACGGATGTTGTCATGACAAGCTTTTCACAGGCAGGGGAGATTCTTGAGGAACTCTCAGTAGCCGGCGTGGACAAAGCAAGGGTAGGCTATCGCGGATGGATATCCGATGGCCTGACTGGCGGTGTGCCAACAGATTCGTTTTCCCCTGCCTCATCCCTTGGCGGGAAGAATGGGCTGAGCAATCTTCTCAGCAGGGTGAAGGCCCTGGGAATGGAATTTTCTCTTGAAGCGGATTTCCTCTCCCTGAATATCCAGACCCATCCGGCGCTTTCGTACAGCGCATTTAAAAAGATCACCAGTCAGACATATTCCCGGGCGACCTTTGGTCCTGTATATGATACGATGTATTATCTTCTGCCCGATAAGTCCCAGGAGATTTCAGAGAACGTGTTCAAGGAGATCAGGCAGGCAGGGGTTGGCGGAGTCAGTCTGAAAGGAATTACTTCGCTGATGAGCGACTATTATTATCAGTACCATTACAAGGATGCAAGTGTGCTTATGGGCATTTACCGGAACATTGCTCAGCGCGCGTCTTCTGAACTGTATACCGTTGTGCAGGCGCCCAATATGTATCTGTGGCCGTATGCACAGGCACTGGCAGATATCCCGGTCACAGGCTCAGATTACACGTATGTGTCCAATGATGTCCCGTTCCTGGCCATTGCCCTGTCCGGCAAGATGCCGGTTTATCTGGAATATGTGAATTTCCAGGCGAACAACCGTGCGTTTTTTCTGCACCTGGTGGAACAGGGGACACGTCCCTGCTTCCTGCTGACACAGGAAGACCCGATCAAGCTTCAGAACACCAATTCTGCAGATATTTATTCGTCACGCTTTGATCTTTACCGGTATACGGTTGTCAACTGGTATCAGGAGCTGAAAGACCTCCATGCCCGGATTGGCGATGCTTCAATCAAATCCCATGAGATTCAGGGCCAAATGACAAAGGTCACATGGACAAACGGATTGACAATCTATCTGAACTTTGGTGAAACCCAGGGTACGATGGATGGTCAGACCCTCGAAGCTCTTTCCTGGAAGGCGGTGAACTGATATGGCAAAAAAAGGCGAATATAAACAGCGCTTGACGAAACGGCGCATGCGTGAATGGTTTTGGGGCTATATGTTCATTCTTCCCTGGATCATAGGCGTGGTCATCTTTTTCCTCTATGCCACTGTCCAGTCCTTGCGCTTCTCCTTTTCGAACATTGTCCTGTCCGGAGGCGTGCACCTTGAAGCGCTTCCCAATCCTTTTGACAATTACGCCTCGGTGTTTGTCAAGGAAATCAACTTTCCGATCACACTGGCAAACTTTGCTGTCTCGCTGATTCTGCAGCTGCCAATCATCATCTCCTTTTCGCTGATCATTGCGCTGCTTCTCAACAGCAGGATCCGCGCGCAGGCCGTGTTCCGCATGATCTTTTTCCTGCCGGTTATCATTGCAACAGGGCCCGTGATGAACATGCTTACGGCACAGGGCGTCTCTTCTGTGCCAATGGTCAGCCAGAACACGCTGCTGTCCATTCTTTCAGGACTCCCGGAATTCATTTACGAACCCATTTCTGACCTGTTTTCCCAGCTGATCCTGATTCTGTGGAACTCAGGCATCCAGATTCTGATTTTCCTGGCCGGGCTGCAGAAAGTGCCGCGGGCCATGTATGAGGCCGCAAAGATCGACGGCGCGAGCGGATGGGAATCTTTCTGGAAAATCACCCTGCCCAATGTACGCTCTCTGATCCTTCTTAACAGTATTTATACGGTCGTTACCCTCGCAACGGTCGGAACCAATGAAATCATTCAGCTGATTTATGATGTGAGCTATGCGGCTACCAAAGGCTACTCTTACGGTGCTGCCATGAGCTGGATCTATACTCTCATTGTGGCCCTGATCCTTCTTGTCACTTTCCTGCTCCTGCGGGAAAAATCGGACAAAAAGCTGCCCAAGGAAACCTATCGCGTGGATGTGGAAAACGCCAAACGTCTTGAACAGGCGAAAGCGGCCCAGGGAAGGAGGAAGCACGCATGAACAAAGATAAGACGGCACGCAGAGAAAAAATGAAAAAGCTGATGCTGGGCAGTGCGGAAAAGCGTGGCTTTCTCATGAGCATTGTTGTATATGTCCTGCTTATCACGATTGCATTTATCTACATTTATCCGGTGCTTTATATGTTTTCCAGATCGCTGATGGAGAAGAACGATCTTCTTGACGCATCAGCCAAGTGGATCCCGTCATCTGTGACATGGAAAAACTATGCAGATGCCATTGCGACAATGGATTACTGGAATTCACTGTTAAAAAATCTGGTGCTGGCGCTTGTTCCTACACTGTGCCAGGTTGTCATCTGCTCCATGGCAGGCTATGGGTTTGCCCGCTATAATTTCCCTGGAAAAAAATTCTGGATGGGCGTCCTCATTCTCTCTTTCCTCCTGCCTACGCAGACCACAGCCATGCCCAACTACCTGCTCTTTTCCAGCCTGAAGCTGGCAGACGGGACGCTCAGACCCTTCCTGATCACCGCCATTCTTGGACAGGGCTTCAAGAGCGTGCTGTGCATTCTGATCTTTTTCAACTTCCACCGCCAGGTTCCCCAGTCGCTGGTTGAGGCCGCGGAGATTGACGGAGCGGGCCATTTTATGGCATACTGGCGTATCGCCATTCCTCTTTCTGTGGCAGCCATCGTTGTCGTGACGCTCTTCTCTTTTGTATGGTACTGGAACGAAACGTATCTGGTGAGGGTGTACCTTGGTTACGGCACGACAAGAGCCAATGGACTGACGACGCTCATGATTGAGCTGCAGAGGTTTGAAGACGCTTATAATGCAACCTTTGACGCGCGCGCTTCATCTGTTACGAGTACGAACAAGCTGAATGACGCGATTAAAATGGCAGGCACTATGCTGGCGATCGCACCTCTGATGATCATGTACTTCTTCCTGCAGAAGCAGTTTGTGGAAAGCGTGGACCATGCGGGTATCACGGGTGAATAATGGTCATAGGCCGAAAGGCTTTTGATAGACAGTTTTTTAAGAATAGTGAGGAGGAAAAACAATGAAAAAACTGTTAGCTACACTGCTTGCTCTGGTTATGTTGCTGCCCCTGACAGTTGCTGGCGCAGAAACGGTTCCCGAGCTGAACACCACCGATGAAATCACCATTTCTTTCATGACATGGGACGACTTCGAACTGACCCAGGCACTGGCCGACAAGTTCCATGAGCTGCACCCCAACATTACCATTGAAATCATCCGGACGACCACGGCTGATGTAACGGGCACGCTCACTAATCTTGCAGCCGACAACAACCTGCCAGACGTCTTTTTCTGGCTGGACCTTGATCCTCTTCTTGCTAATCCTCTGATGCTCGATATTTCACCGTATCTCGAAGCAGATGAGGAGGCACAGACCCTTCTGTACCCCTCACTCCGCCGTGTAGGCTATGTGGATGGCAAGCGCTGCTATTTTATGCCGGGTGAGAACCTGCCTGCCACGATTTATCTTGACCAGGCCGTGTTTGAGAAAATGAACCGCGAAATGCCCGGCCAGGACTGGACATGGGAGCAGATGCTTGAACTCATTGAGACAATGACAGATGCTTCTCAGGGTATCTGGGCCTACAATTACTTCATGGGACCTGTTACACTCGGACCGATCGCATTGACTGACAATGTAACCGGCGAGTTTGGCTGGGACGG
>CAMNGW010000170.1 GCA_946538615.1 uncultured Clostridia bacterium | reverse complement strand
GAGGCAACTTTTATGTACAGAAAGAATGCCTGGGAGGCTTATTCTGCAGAAGACAGAAAGGTGCTGGAAGCTTTTGCGGAAGATTACAAAAACTTCCTCGACCATGGAAAGACGGAGCGCGAATGTGTTGCGTCAGCTGTCAGGGAAGCGGAAGCTCACGGCTTTGTGAATCTTGAGACGGTGATCGCTGAGAAGCGCAGCCTTAAAGCCGGGGACAAGGTCTACTGTGCATGGATGAAAAAGAGCCTTATGGCTTTCGTCATCGGAAAGGCACCGATTGAAAAGGGCATGAATATTCTTGGCGCCCATATTGATTCACCGCGCATTGATATCAAACAGAACCCCCTTTATGAGGAAGAGGACCTGGCGTATCTTGACACCCATTACTATGGCGGCATCAAGAAGTACCAGTGGGTTGCCCAGCCCCTCAGTTTACATGGCGTGGTTGTGAAAAAAGACGGCAGTACAGTAGAGCTTGCCATCGGAGAGAAAGAAGACGTTCCGGTCTTTTATATCTCGGATCTTCTGATCCATCTTGCCCAGGACCAGATGAGCAAAGCAGCCAGGGAAGTCATCGAAGGCGAGACGCTCAATGTGATCATTGGCAGCGAACCGGCCAAGGATGAGAAAGATGAAAAGGATGAGAAAAAAGGGAAGGATAAGGTCAAGCGTGCTGTACTTGACATTCTCAGGACCTGCTATGGCATGGAGGAAGAGGATTTCCTTTCAGCAGAGCTTGAGATTGTGCCCGCCGGCAAGGCGAGGGATGTCGGCTTTGACCGTAGTCTCATAACAGGCTATGGACATGATGACAGAGTCTGTGCTTATCCTTCTTTGCGCGCTGTGACCGATTTTGAAGGTGTACCGGAAAGAACCCTGTGCGCGATCCTCACGGACAAGGAAGAGATTGGCTCAGTGGGTGCGACTGGCATGAATTCCCATTTCTTTGAGAATGTGGTCTCAGAGCTTACGGCGTGCCTTGGCGATCCTGCAGAAATTACGGTCCGCCGTGCACTGCGCAACAGCCGGATGCTTTCAAGCGATGTCTCTGCGGGTTTTGACCCCAACTTTGCTTCAGTGTTTGAAAAGAAAAATGCTGCCCTTGTGGGACACGGCGTCTGCTTCAATAAGTTCACCGGACGCGGCGGCAAGAGCGGGTCAAATGATGCCAATGCGGAATTTATTGCTGAGGTCCGCAGGATTATGGATGAGAACGGGGTGGATTTCCAGACAGCGGAACTGGGCAAGGTCGATGTAGGCGGCGGCGGTACCATTGCTTACATGTGTGCAAAATATGGCATGAACGTCATCGATGCCGGTATTGCGGTGCTGAGCATGCATGCCCCGTATGAGCTTGTTTCAAAAGCTGATATCTGGGAAGCCTATAAAGGATATCTGGCTTTCCTTCGCGACGCGGGCAGGGGAAACTGATATGGCACAGGAGGAAATGACTGACCGGGAGATTTACCGTGCTTATCTGGATAACACGCGCAAATCAGAAGAGCTGCAGTGTGAAATCATGAAAGGAGCAAGGGAGGGCGAAGATCCCTGCTCCCTTCTTGTCAAAGCCTGCCGTGCTATTTCAGCCATGACAGGTTCAGAGGTTTTTGCTCAGCAGGTCGAGCGCAGTCTGCTGGCTGTTTATGGGGAAAGTCTTGGCATGAAGATGCCTTTGGAACTGGAGCTGAAGGAGGCACAGGAACGTCTGGAGAAAATCCGCAGAGCGGAAGAGGAATGTACAGAGACAGAACTGAAAGACGCCATGCACAATGCGGTCCGTTCTCATGAAGCCAAGATTGCTTCCTTAAAGTCAAAACTTGAGCTAAACCAGTGAGGTGGGCGGAACATGGAAAGAGATCAATTCAAATCACGGCTGGGCTTTATCCTGGTCAGCGCAGGGTGCGCCATCGGAATTGGCAATGTCTGGAAGTTTCCGTTTATTACCGGACAGAACGGCGGCGGGATCTTTGTCCTGTTTTATGTCCTGTTCCTGGCTGTTCTGGCGGCCCCGGTCCTGACAATGGAGCTGGCCATCGGACGCAGCAGCCGCAAGAGCTCTGTGGGGGCTTATAAAGCACTGGAAAAGCCTGGCCAGAAGTGGCATGTGCACGGGTATGTGGCAATTATTGGCTGTATCATCCTGATGAGCTATTACACAACGGTTTCAGGCTGGATGCTGAATTATTTTGTGCGTTTTGCAACAGGCTCCATGCAAGGCATGGAAGATACCGCTGCAGTTTTTGCACAGATGAAGCAGAATGCACCAGAAATGGTCGGCTATATGGCGCTCATTGTGGTGCTTGGCTTCTTTGTATGTTCTTTCAGCCTTCAGAAAGGACTTGAAAGGGTCACAAAAATCATGATGATCGGACTGCTTGGCATGATCATCGTGCTGGCTGTGTATGCCATGATGCTGCCAGGTGCGGACAAAGGGCTGAGGTTCTATCTGCTGCCCAGTCTTGAACAGGCACAGAAAACCGGCATAGCCAATGTCATTGTTGCTGCAATGAACCAGGCGTTCTTTACGATATCCATTGGTGTAGGTTCCATGGAAATCTTTGGATCATATATGTCCAAGGACAGGACGCTCATGACGGAAGCCGTATGGATCTGCGGCTTGGATACGTTTGTTGCGATCATGAGCGGGCTTATCATCTTCCCGGCCTGTTTCAGCTTCGGAATTGAGCCTGACGCAGGACCTGACCTGATTTTTATCACGCTTCCCAGAATCTTTCTTAATATGGACAATGGCTCCCTGTTCGGGGCGGCTTTCTTCCTGTTCATGACCCTTGCCAGTTTTTCCACGGTGATTGCCGTGTTTGAGAACATCATGTCCTTTGGCGTGGAGGAATTCCACCTCACCCGGAGACAGAGTGCATATGGGAGCTGTCTGCTTATGATCCTGCTCTCCCTTCCCAGCGCGCTGGGATACAATGTCTGGTCGGGTGTGCAGCTCCTGGGCGGCAGGAACATTCTTGACAGTGAAGATTTTGTTGTCACAAATCTCCTTCTCCCGACAGGGGCTCTGACCTATCTTCTCTTTTGTTCTTATAAATTCGGCTGGGGGTTTGAAAGCTATCTGGATGAGGCAAATGCGGGCAAGGGGATCAGGCTTTCAAAGAAGATGAAACCGTTTTTCCGATATGTCCTGCCTGCCCTTGTCCTTGTGATTCTGATCAGCGGTCTGATGTAAAAGCTGCGCATCTGCGCAGTTTTTTATGTCCAGTCAGGGAGTTCCACCTGTCCCGGGCTGCCTGACAGCAGAGAGCCGTTCCACGGGAGGGGCTGTCTGCGTTGACACGCTGTAACCATTATGATACAATCGCGCCGTCCAGAGATTACTTTTACAACAAAGATTGCACAGGGAAAAGAACGGAGGTGGAGGTATGGTGACCAAGGAAAGATTACTTATCAATGGAGGAAACCCCCTTGTTGGTGAAGTGCATGTCAGCGGTGGGAAGAATACCTCGGCCGCTGTGATTCCGGCTGTTCTCCTTGCAGATGATGTCTGCACGATTGAAAACATTCCGGATATTGAAGATGTGCATGCTTTAGCAGATATCCTTGTTTCGCTGGGGGCAAAGGTGGATTATGAACCGGGGGTCCATATCCGCATTGACCCGCGCGGCATAGACGGGTGGCAGGTGGATTACCGCAAGGCCAAAAAACTGCGTGCCAGCTATTATTTTCTGGGTGCCCTTCTTGGTCGCTGCGGAAGGGCTGAGGTTGCCTATCCGGGCGGGTGCAAAATAGGCTCACGCCCTATAGACCAGCACCTCAAGGGCTTCATGGCCCTTGGTGCAGAAGCCGAGGAACGCGGAGGCATCATCACAGCCAAAGCAGAGCAGCTCCTGGGCACAGATATTTTCTTTGATATGGTTACCGTGGGCGGCACGATCAATGTGATGCTGGCGGCTGTCAAAGCACAGGGAAAGACAGTTATCTATAATGCAGCCAAGGAACCACACATTGTCGACCTTGCCAACTTTCTCAACAGCATGGGTGCAAATATCAAAGGAGCGGGCACGGATGTGATCCGCATCAAAGGCGTGCCCCATCTGCATGGGACTACCTATGCGGTGATCCCTGATCAGATTGAGACGGGAACGCTCATGATTGCTGCTGCCGCAACACGCGGGGACGTCACCATTACCGGCTGTATACCCACACATATGGAAGCCCTGACAGCGAAGCTTCTTGAGATGGGCGTGAGGGTAACCGATATGGATGATGCGATCCGCGTCCGTTTTCAGCAGGCCTACCGTGCCGTGAATGTCAAGACACAGGTTTATCCGGGTTTCCCGACTGACCTGCAGCAGCCGATGTGTGCCCTGCTAACGACGGCACATGGAACAAGCATTGTTCAGGAAACAATATTTGAGCAGCGGTTCCGCCATATTGACGAGCTTTCACGGATGGGAGCGCAGGTCCGTGTCATGGACCGGACAGCCATCATTGAAGGCGTGGCACAATTGTACGGTGCTCCCGTGACCACAACAGATCTGCGCGCCGGCGCGGCATTGCTTGTTGCCGGCCTTATGGCTCAGGGAACAACTGAAATCTATGAACTTGAATATATCGACAGAGGATATGAGCATATCGAGGACAAACTGAGGTCACTTGGTGCTGATATTCATCGGGAAGCGTTTATATAGACCCAGAAGGAAGGTGACGCAGATCGTCAACCCTTTTGATGTTCTGGGCATTGCGCCGACTAACGATATGGATGTGCTCAGACGCGCCTACCATCTGAAAGCCAAAGAAATGCATCCGGACCAGTTCCAGGATCCTGATGCACAGAAAAGAGCCAATGAACAAATGGTTCATCTGAACCAGGCTTATGAGGAAGCTGCTAAGCTCGTCTCAGCGCGTGCTTACAGCCCATATCATGACCAGATGTCCTGCGAGGACGCTGTTAAGCTTGCCCAAAAACTGATACATCAGGATGCGCCGGAACGTGCCCTTCGTCAGCTTATGCGTGCTGTTTCAAGAGATGCAACGTGGTTTCATGCCCAGGGACAGGCCCTTATGCAGATGAAACAGTTTGCTACAGCGGAACAGTCTTTCCGGCAGGCACTGAAAATGGACCCCGGCAACATGGAATACCGGCGGGGAGCTTTTGATGCTTATACAGAACACAGACGTGCCCATACCCTTAAAGGAAGGATTCGCCAGATGCTCAGTATGCGCCAGAGACGGGGAAGAAAATGAAGATAAAACCTGAGGCACGGCTTCAGGTTTTTTATAGAAGGATGTGGTCAGATGGCTGTTTTTACAGATGCGACATTTCTGCTGCCGGAACCTGAATGGATAGAAAAATGGCCGGTTATTGCATGTGACCAGTTCACATCGGAGCGTAGTTACTGGGATGAAGTGGAGCGTGAGGTGGGAGATGCTCCGTCCACACTCCGTCTGACTTATCCTGAGATCTATCTCAGTGAGGACAGGGAAGCCAGGATTGCCCGGATCAACCAGGCTATGCGGGACGTCCTTGCCAGGAATGTGCTCAGGCCTGTTACAGGATTTGTCTACATTGAGAGGGAGCTTCTGAATGGGCAGGTCCGGCGGGGACTGCTGGGGGTGATCGACCTTGATGCGTACAGTTACATGCCGGATGCGGATACTCCGGTGCGAGCCACGGAGCGTACGGTGCCAGAGCGGATTCCGCCCCGTGTACAGATCCGTGAAAATGCCCCCTTGGAACTCAGCCATGTGCTGCTTTTTGCAGACGACCCGCAGGATCTGATCCTGCACCCGCTGGAAGAAATGCGCGAGTCCTTCCCGCTTTTGTATGATATGGACCTGATGATGGGTGGGGGGAGGATCCGTGGGTATCTGGTGAGCGGCGATGCCGCAACGGAGACCCGGAAGCGGATCGCGGATTATGAAGCTCTCCGTGCAGAAGGTAAAGACAAGCCTGTGCTGTATCTTGTCGGGGATGGGAACCATTCTCTGGCAACGGCTAAGACATGCTACGAACAGCGCAAGGGGACAGAAGGCACACACACACCGGCAAGATATGCCACAGTCGAATTGGGCAATATTCAGGACGAAGCCCTTCAGTTTGAACCCATTCATCGCCTGATTAAAGGGGTGGACCCTGCAGCTTTTACCGGACGCCTCAGGGAAATGATCGGATCAGATGAAGGGAAGGCTGTAAGGGTGATCTGCGGCGGCCACGCTGAAGTCATGCACCTTAACCCTGCTCTTGGCGTACTTCCGGTGGCGACGGTACAAAAAGCGCTGGATGACATGCTGGGGGAGACGCCTGAAAAAATTGACTATATCCATGGGGAAGAAAGCCTGCTCAGCCTGGCCGCAGAGGATCAGTGCGTCGGGATTCAGCTCCCTCCGGTATCCAAGAAAGCGTTTTTTTCTGCTATTGAAAAAGACGGTGTGCTCCCCAGAAAAACCTTTTCCATTGGGCATGCACAGGAAAAGCGGTATTATATGGAAGCACGTAAGATCCGATAACAGAAAGTCTGCCGGTCAGAGGCAGACTTTTTCAGTGCCTAGGATAAATGTGACAGAATTGAAACAAATAAATGCAAAATGGACATATTCAGGCTTGACATCGTCATGAAATAGCAATAGAATGATGACGGCTATCTGTCTACTGCATCTGTTTTTACAGATGTTCCGATACAGTACGGACTGATTATCCGAACCTTAAGGGGTGATTTGATGTATCCACTCAAGCGCGTGCTTTGTGCGGCTTTTGTGCTTGCGCTGCTCATCATACCTTCTGCTCTTGCAGACGGCTATGGCAAGACGACAGCTACTGGCGTCAGACTTCGCCAACAGCCAACTACGGACGCGCCGTTCTGGTTCCGTCTTCCGATTGATTATGTCTGCGCCTATGAAACAACAACTGAAGTGAGCGGTGTGACATGGTACAAAGTGACGGTTGCGAACCCGGAAGGCGGGGAAAGGACGTATACCGGCTATCTGCACGGAAGCTATTACCGTCCGCTCACCAATGCAGAGCTGAATGCGTATATCAACGGCACATCAGGATCAAGCTCATCCACCGGGACGGTTGGCGCCACCGGAATGGTGACCAATGGTGAAGTGAACATCCGTCAGCAGGCGACCACACGATCTGCCTCCCTCGCCAAAGTGGACCGGGGGACGATCGTTGAGCTCCTCTCCATTCCTTCGAGCAGTGACCAGGATCCCTGGTACCATGTGCGTTACAGCGGGATCACCGGTTATATTCAAGGTCCTTTTATCCGTGTCGTAACCTATGGGACCCTGGTTACATCGCCGCCCTCTGTGACACAGGGACCTTCCGGGACGGATTCGGGCACACAGACAGGCACCTCAGGTACGGTCACGCTGATCCTTTCATCGGTCCATTTGCGTGTCAGCCCGGGCGGGTCCATCTGGGAGGACTGGGAGGGAAGGGGCACAACATTGCCCCTCAGCGGCAGTCCTGTGGCATCAGGCGGCTATACCTGGTATCCGGTAAGCTATAAAGGCAGAACACTGTATGCCCGTGGGGACTGTGTATCAGTATCTTATTCCGGAGGCGGGAGCAGCACGGTTACCGACCCGGGGACGCCTGCCGTTGCGCCGACCCCTGCGCCTACAGCGAATACACAGGTGCTCAGCGGCTATGTGATGACAACCAAGTCAGGGGTCAACCTGCGCTCACAGCCCGCTGGCAACGTCATCCAGCAGGTGGGCAGGAATCAGCAGTATCCTTTCTACGGGACACCTTCCATTGTGAAAGGGTATACCTGGTATTATGTACAGGTTGCGTCCACATGGGGCTATCTGCGCAGTGACTGTGTCCAGGTCGTGTCCACCAGTGAGACGCCTGCACCGGCTGCCGTCACGCCTACACCTGCCCCTGCCGTAACGGAGGCA
>CAMNGW010000169.1 GCA_946538615.1 uncultured Clostridia bacterium | reverse complement strand
TTTTCCTGAAGATGATCCGATCTGGTACGGAGGAAATATATGGAAACATTATTCGAACGGTTCCATACACTGAGCGGGAAAGCTCTGGAACTGATGAACAAAAGCATGAAACAAATGCAGGACGGATACATTCCGGAAGAACGGCTGTGTCAGGATATCACAGAAACGCTTGCCGAACTGAAGGAATCCGGGACTGCGATCCGTGACACGCTGATCAGGTATGTCTCAGACGGAGAGATGCTGCCTCAGAACGCCTCTGTATATGAATATGAGGAAATATGGCGCAGCAGCCTGATCTGCAGACAGCGGGCGGTACGGAACGTCCTGGAGGAGTTCCTCCGTATTTCTTCGGATGACCCGAAATACATGGCTCCGCTTGTGCCGCTCTTTCAAAGCGCACAGAGCTGTCTGGACAGTTTCGCGCAGGAGCCGGCAGCCGTTCAGCTTCCGGATGTTTCTGTCCACAGACTGTTCCTGGACTGTTTAAAGGCGGATTTGAGCACAGATGAGGATCTGTATGAGCAGCTTCTGGACTGCCCTGCGTTCAACGGCCGTATTGTACTGGGTCTTACCAGTGACAGGTATTACATCAGGAGTGCGGAACCCGACGGGCATCAGAGCCCGGAGCAGAAGGCCCCGTCCCCTGCCGAGTGCCGCGCAGAGTGCGTCACAGTATCTTCGGATTCCATGCCTGAGGAACAGGCAATAAATGAAGAAAAGCCTGACCAGGCTGCGGATGTGCCGGAGGCTGAACAGGATCAGTTTGCGGCTGAAGCGCCTTCCGCTGCAGCTGCCGCAGAACCGCAGGATGACAGCGGGCGAAACGGAGAGGATCACGTTCAGGAAGATGAAGGCAAAGAGGAAGCAGGAGCCTTTATCCATCCGAGAACGCCCCTCAGGGAAACCAAACTCCCGTCTGAGCAGAAGCTGAAGGAACTGGTTTTCAGCACAGGAACGGTCCTTGCGGTTCTTATGAATACACTGCTTTACCACGGACTGATGGATCAGGAGTCTCTGCTGAATAAACTGAATATGGTAAAAGCCTGTGAGAACCGCAGAGAAGAACATCTGGCCACGCTGGAAAAGCTGGAGATAAAAGGCTACGTCAGCGTCTATCCTTTTGAAGGAAGGAACATCCTCTGCTTCACACCCCTGATGAAAAGCTGTCTGAGAAAACAGAGCTTAAAAAGCTTCCTGGTACGCACTTTCCGTATCAGGAAAACGGATGATATTTATATGGCGGCCAGACAGGACATGCCTCTGGAAGTCTTCATGAAGCATCTTGCCAAGGCGGATCAGATGGATGAACTCATCTGCCGTTTGAATGAAGACAGCGAAAGCCTGCAGCTTCTTGAAACTTCCTCATGGGACCGTGAACAGGGCTGCTTTATCCTGAACTGTAAAAGACAGGGACAAAAGGAATTACCCCTTGAGGTTGTGTCCCCTGAGTCGTTTCCGGAGATTCGTCCCCAGCCGGAAAAAGGGGTCATTATCTATGCCGGGACGCTTCCGGATGTCTCTGCGGAAGATGATGCGCATTACTGCCTGACGCCGCAGGGTCTGTTCCAGTGGACCGGCGGAAAATGGACGGCTGTCACGCATGCGGAAGATCAGCAGGCTGAACATGATGCGGACACCGATGCCGCTGAAGACACCGCGGAGAAAGCGGCTGAAGAGCCGGCCGGCACCGGAGACATAAGTAAGGATACAGATCCTTTTCCGGACATACCGGAATCCGTACTGGAGAGTCTGGAACTGACCCTGGAGGCACCGGACGGGAAAGAGGAATCCCCGGAAAAGGCTCCTGAAGAAGAAAAAGAGCCTGTCAGCGGACAGACGGATTCTGAAAACCAGCCGGCAGCAGACAGTGAGGAGCATGCTTCAACAGAGGATGAGGCGCTGCCGGCATATGATGAGGATCTGTCCCGGTACGATATCACTGAAGGCATGGCACCGGACAAAATCGCGGGAAAAATCCTGTCCTACGGCATCGCCCCCGAACATGTCAATGTCTTCATGTGCCTTATTGAGGCCCTGATCGAGAATGGAAAACAGCAGTACACGGACCATGATGCCTGCAGCATGCTGGCGCAATCTGCCGCTCTGCTCAAATCTGTCGCGTCCTGTGACATCATATATAAAGATGCCCTCAACCGGCTGGTGTTTGCCGTGGATTCCTCCATTCAGCAGCACCATTATTCCGGAGCTGAGCTCATGGAGGTTTTTGAAGGCGGGACAGAGCTTGTGCTGGAGCATCCCGTGGAAAAACTCATGAGCGTGATCCGCGCTCTGGTTGCACCGGATGCGGCGCATGACTATGATCTGAACAATTATGCCGAATCACTGTTCAGCAGCTACGAACAGACCTTCCCTGGTCTTGACCTTCTCAAGCCGCTGTACAATCTGCTTCTGAGCGTGAAGAAATACAACCCGGCAGGTTTTTCCGCCCAGGTTCTGAATAAAATGCTTGACAAGCAGAATGAAAAGCAGATCCATGCCGGGATTGTGGAAAAAGCAAAGGAACTGCTGACGGTGCCCGCTGCCGGAAACGGTTTTATTGCCATGCCGCTCCTTATGACCCTTTGCTTTGGCCATGAAAGCAGTCTGGGCAGATGCCTGAAATGCGTCAGCGAGGACAGCATCAGCCGGAGGAGCGAGGTGGAACGGGTATACCGTGCTGCGTTCTGTGAAACGGCAGGTACGGAATACATCCAGTCTGATGCAAAAATAAAGAACTACTTTGACGCCCAGTGGGTAAATGTCCTGAAGCAGTACCAGCGGCTGCAGGGGCTGAACACCTCTCAGACAAAAAAAGTGATGGGGTACATGCATGAGCGGCTGGACGTGATTGGCCAATGGCTGGATCTGACCGCCGAGGGCGGCGCGGACAGGGACAGCCTTGCCCAGCTTGCTGCGCTCAAGAAAGAGATACTGGCTTCGGTTGATACGGTGATGAAGCATCTTCCGGACTTCACTGAATATGACCGTACCATTATCTCGGCAGGACTGGAAGGCATCCGGGATCGGCTGATGCACGCCCGGACGTCCAGGGAAAATGAATTTGCTGATTTCCTGCGCACAGGATATGTTCTGGTGGATGAAAAAAGCCTTGTTCCGATCATAGAGGAAACCGGGGATGCTTTCGCGCCTTTCCAGACATGGCGCAACATTCTGAAGCATATCAGTGAGCCTGTCCTGTCCCTGGATGAGACGCTCCAGCGGATTTCCATGAAGGGCAGCATCCCTCTGTATGACAATATCGGACAGGCCGTCCTGATCTGCAGACTGACGGGCCGGGACCCTTTACCGTATGAAGAGGACCTTGACAGTGCGGTGGCATCGGCAAACAAGGCGGTCGATGCGTTCAAGGCTGAACTGGAGATGGCGTTTGCCTACGGACAGGTATCTGAGGATGAAAAAGAGGATATCCTGGAAGAACTGGAGTACGGGACAAAAGTCTTTTTTGAGCACAGATACCTGGGTACACTGCGCTTTTATCTGGACACACTCAGAAGGATTATTGTACAGGCAGCCGCAGCCAGAAAGGAGCAGCTCCTTGAGGATATCAGTCAGAGAATGAAGACAGGCGCTCCCGGTCCACTCCGCGACCTGCTGGTGAAGGCAAGGGAAAAAACAGAGGCCGAGACGCATAATTTCGTTGTGGCTGAAGAGTATATCAACCGTTTCGACGCAGGAAAGGCCGACGAGATTGACCTGAGCGACATATCCGGTGAAAATGCTTTTACCGAATTCATCAGTGAACCGGTTTTCAATCCCCTTTACAACCTGTGCAAAAACAATCCGAGCAACGCACTGTCCGGATTCGGCGTAAAATATGTCCAGGACTCCCTGCGCAGGAGGAATGTGTCCGCGCAGTATGTTGACAGCAGCAGCGCACTGCTGAGCTCTTTCCCGAACCGTCCGGACCGTGTCGAGAGCCGAACCCTCGTCACGCTGCTCAATGAGCTTGGATTTGAGGCGACAGGCGGTCAGAGAAAAGCGCTCAATTCCAAAGGAGCGAATATTGTCAGGTTTGAAATGAATGTCAAACCTGATTCAAAGGATAAAGCCGAGTATTCCCATCCTGTAGATATCATGGGAACGAATCTCCAGTCCCCTGTCGATGTGGTCTGCCTGTTCGGCAGACAGCAGCCCAACAGCATTGTGAACACGGTCTGCAACCTTGAACTGGGGCATACAGCCATAGTTCTTCTGAACGGGCCGGTGGACCTCAACGGCCGCCGTCAGATTGCAGAGATTTTTCATGGGGAAAAGAGCGGACAGAACCCGTTTATTCTCATCGACTGGGTCCTTATGCTTCATCTTGCCATGCATCAGAAAACAGAAAGGCTCGCGATCCTCCTCAGCTGCACCCTTCCCTACACTTCGTCCTTCCAGCCCTTCGTGGCAAAGGGATCCGTGCCGGATGAGATGTTCATCGGACGCAAGAAGGAGCTCCGTCAGATCCTTGACCCGAACGGCGTTTCCATTGTCTACGGCGGGAGACAGCTCGGGAAAACCGCACTGTTGGAACGTGCGCAGAGCCTTGCCAGCAAGCCGGGACGCAGTGAATACGCCGTGATGCTCCGGGCTGCCGACTATTCGGCAGAAGCGGACGTGACGGAGGAATCGTTTGTGAAGGCCGTAGTCAGAAAACTGAGGGAAACCGGTCTGTCTCTGCCTTCAGCTGTAGTGACAGCGCAGGGGCTTTATGATGAACTCCTGACCATGTACAACCGCGGTGCGTGGAAACGGCTCCTGCTCCTGGTTGATGAAGCCGATGCCATGCTACAGAGCTTTAAGGAGCTTAAGCCCACTTACCGGCCAGTCATTGCACTCTCCGATCTTTCCCGCACGACCAAGGGAAAATTCAAGTTTGTATTTGCCGGGCTTCATAACGTCTGCCGGGCGGCGAATGATCCGAACACGATTTTCGGCCAGCTGGGCAGCCCGCTTTGCATCAAGCCGCTGAGTTCCGCAGATGCCCTGGAGCTGCTGTCCAGACCGCTGAGCTACCTCGGCTTCAAAGTAAACCCGGAGCATCTTGAGCACATCCTGGTCAACACAAGCTTTTATCCGGGAATTGTCCACTATGTCGGCTACAGTCTTGTTGATAATCTTACCACGCGCTACGCCGACTACTATCAGGCATCCAAGAACAATCCGCCCTATGAGCTGACAGACAGGCAGCTTGGGGAGATTATGAGCAGCGGTGAACTGAACAAGAAGATTGATGACCGCATTAACTGGACACTGGACGCCGACCCGCGGTACCTGATGCTGGCATGCTGCATCGCCTATCTGTATCTGAATGAACCGGAGCACAACAAAAGCGGTCACTCGGCCGACATGATCATGGTCTGCGCCGATATGTTCGGGATTCCCAGCGTCACATCGCTTTCCAAACACGACGTCATCGGGCTTCTGGAGGAAATGGTTGAAATGGGGATCCTTGTGAAACCTACAGCAGATACCTTCCGTTTCCGCCAGCGGCGTTTCATAGACGCAATCGGCACGTCAGACGAAAAAATCCAGGCTAAAATTGAGAGCCGGATGGGGAGCTGATTATTATGTATACAGAACCCAGCAAAATGTGGTGGGAAGAGATTACCGGTCCCCAATCGCTGGTGCGCACGCTGGCTGATCAAATCCAGGCGGCGAAATCGGTTCTTCTCTTTGTCCCGGACGATCTTCCATGGAGACAGCAGATGCGCCTGTCTGTAGAGAGAGTTCTGCGAAGCACAGATACGGAGCTGCTTATCTGGTGCATCGACTGCCAGACAGACTGTCAGCAGTTCCTGCTTCCTGACGGGGGGATTGACGTATCCGGCTTTCTGCTTCACGAACGGGCAGATTCTGACGTGCGGAACGGCTACAGAAAATCCTCCGGCATCTCCGTCCAGCAGTACATGATCAGCAACCATGTACTGAAGGACAGGGTTGTCTGGGTAAAGGGACTGGATGCCCGCCAGACAAAAAGCTGGATAAACTTCTGCAGGGGCTACTGTGCGGCGACACAGTATGAGGGAGTCTTTGTCATTGAGTCGTATGAGGACTTAAGGGGTCCGGTACCGGCCAACATGGTCAAAATTGATTATCTTGATTATGTATCGAGGTATGACGCTCTCCTTTTCAATAATATGATTGCCGCAGGCGTAAAAGCCAAAGAGGTCTGGAAAAGCTATCTGGCGTCTTTGGCCACCATGATCTGCAATCTTGATGTTGAACTTGCGGATTCTTTTCTTGGCTCCTACGATTATGCCGTTTCAGATATCATTGAAACTGTCACGGAAATTGCAGAATCGGACAGATTCTGCAGACGTTTCCATGCTCCGCACCTTGATCCGGCTCATCCTTTTTCGCTGATTCGCAGCGGACGGCAGCCGGAGATTGATAAGCGCATATGGAAGGCCCAGCTTCAGGTGCTGTATCCTCTGATTGAAATCGAAAGGGTATCTTTCATTGAAAAGTATCGGGAAGAAATACAGCAGGGACTGCTTCTCGAATACACGGACAAGAATGACAAACGGCGCCGTATAGATCAGTACGGCATCGAACTGACAGATCCGTACGAAGCTGAAATAGGGACCCTCTACAGGATGCACAGGCTGCGGATAGCCGGAGAATATGACAAATATATACTTCCTGTAATGATAGAATCTGACAGGGAAAGGCTGACACTGATCCATGAGATGCGGAACCTGCTTGCCCATGTATCCATTTGCTCTGTTGAAATGGTCAATCGGTTTCTGTCACAGTTTCCTTATGCATGGTAAGGAGCGTCCGGCATAAATCAACAAATCTCCGCTTAGAATTAGGGCATGCCCGGCACACTCAAAAAGAGGTGAGATGATTGTTTTAATCATCTCACCTCTTCGTTTGATTGTCACCCGAGTTTTCGTGGACGAGTGACTAACTTAATGACACTGCCTTTTCTTTACAATCCGTTTTAGTTGGTTCCAGCATTCTGCAGGTACTTGCGCATATAATTATCAAAGGACGCCTGTTCATTTTGAAGCATGTGCACGATAGCTTCTTGTTCATCATTGTCAATGCCAAATTCGTTGACGGTTACATCCATGCTTTGGGCTATGGACCCTATGGGAGCAATTGCAGGATAAAAGCCCATCATAAGAATTCCTTTGAATACGTCTTTGATGGAATTGGAATCCAGGCCGGAAACAAATTCAGCAGCTTTTCCCGCGCCTTCGCTCTCCAGTTTCGCATACAGGGCCATCATATAAGGGCCCACCTCATCATTTGGCTTAGACAGCGAAAAAGATGCTTTCCTATGCATAGACGACATAGTTGCCAATTCTGTTGAATCATCAAACACCTCATCATAATTGCTGATGCCCTGGACTATCTTGGCTGAAATGCTGGCAATCGCTAAGGGACCGATCGCCGCCCCAGTCCCTTTGGTGATTGCTCTATCTAAAATCTTCGTTATTAAAGTTTGAGCCGATTTTTCTCCAAATGAAATTAACGCAGTTTTGCTCCCAGCCTCAGTACTTGTGGCGAGTTGATTTCCCGTTTCATCAATCACACGGGTGGTTGCATCAAAATATGTCCCCACATTCGTCACATAAGTTGCATCCAGTACAGAAATTATATTGTCAACCGCATTCTCAAGGTCTTCATTTTCCCTGGCCAGAGCATCCGTCTTGAGCGCGTCAAGTATTTTGCGGAAATTACTATAATCATTCAGCATACGAATATAGCTTAACCGCATTTCTTCTGCTTTTTTCCCGGCTTCACTACCCTCATAAAGCGCACTAATTGCATTCATCACATAAGGCAAACTCTCTGCAATGATATTACTGCGACTGGTGGGGTGTATACGTACTTCAGGATACTACGGGCCAGCCTGCAT
>CAMNGW010000168.1 GCA_946538615.1 uncultured Clostridia bacterium | reverse complement strand
ATATGGACATGGCCCCCCATCTCACCTTTTTCCCGGTGCTTGCCTGTTCCTGTCTGCTCTCCATCCTGATTGAAAAGTGCTTTTCTCCCCGGGGAAAAGCCGGACCTTCCAGATGATCCTTCTGTCCTTGGACCCATCACCGGTGCGCAGTTCTCCCGGGTGCGCTGTCCCCCGGGCGGATGCAGGTCAGGCCCTGCCTGACCTTTTCTTTTTTGGGCACGCAGTAAGATGCTGTATACCATCTCCTTTCAGCCTTTCCTTCGCACAGAAAAAGGCCTGCAACCAGCAGACCTTTAAATTTTCCGTTCGTTATTTACTCTACAGTAACCGATTTGGCAAGGTTCCTGGGCTTATCCACATCGATGCCCCTTGAGAGAGAAACATAATAGGCAAGAAGCTGCAGCGGGACCACCACGAGACTGGGATAGAAAACATCTTCCGTCCTGGGAATGTACACCGTAAAGTCTGCCTCATCCTCCATGGCATAATTGCCGTCCATGGTCAGGGCGAGGACGGTTGCTCCCCTTGCATGCACTTCTACAATATTCGAAACTTCTTTTTCCAGCAGGTCCTTCTGTGTGGCAACCGCAAGCACCATGCTTCCCTTTTCGATAAGGGAAATTGTGCCATGCTTGAGTTCACCTGCCGCATAAGCCTCTGCATGAATATAAGAGATTTCCTTCAGCTTCAGGGCGCCTTCCAGCACAGAAGCATAATCCAGCCCGCGCCCAATGAAGAAGGCGTCCCTTGTGTTGGCATACTTGCCCGCGAGCCACTGCATCCTGGCCTCTCCCTGCAGAATTTCCCCGATCTGCCCCGGGAGCCTAGTCAGCGCTTCCACATGCTTTGCATACGCTTCTTCGTCCATCGTTCCGCGGACCCTGGCAAAATGCAGAGCAAGCATATAACAGGCAGCAAGCTGCGTACTGTAGGCCTTTGTGGTTGCCACAGCGATTTCAGGACCGGCAGATGTATAGAATACGCGGTCGGCCTCCCTGGCAATCGAAGAACCTACCACATTCACAATCGCCAGGCACAGCATGCCCTGATCTTTGCCGTACCGCAGCGCAGCGAGGGAATCGGCTGTCTCACCGCTCTGGCTGACAACCATGAGCATCGTCCCGGGAGAGAGAACGGGGTTCCTGTAGCGGAACTCACTGGCAAGGTCCACATCTACCGGTACCTTGGCCAGGCGCTCCATGACATATTTCGCTGTCATGCATACGTGCCAGGCTGAGCCGCAGGCTACCATCTGGATCCGGTTGATGGAACGGATTTCGTCCTCTGTCATGCCCAGTTCTTCCAGAACGATCTGCCCGTCGCGGATGTGGGGACGGATGGTATCTTCCATGGCTTTGGGCTGCTCATGGATTTCCTTGAGCATAAAATGGGCATAGCCGCCCTTTTCAGCTGCTTCCACGTCCCATGAAACCGTCGTGAACGTCTTTTCAATGGGCTCCCCGTCCATGTTATAGAAGGAAATCCCGTCCGGCTTAAGGCAGACGATTTCCATGTTGTCAAGGTAGGTCACGTTGCGGGTATACTGAAGAATGGCCGGAACGTCTGAGGCAATAAAGTTCCCATTTTCAGAAGATGCAGCAATCAGCGGAGAGTCACGGCGCACCCCGTACACTTCGCCGGGCCGGTCCGAGAAAAGGATGCCAAGGGCGAAGGATCCCCGCAGGTGCATAACGGTACGTACAATGGCGTCAAGCGGGTCGCCTTTGTCATAATAGTCCAGAAGGTGTGCAATGGTTTCTGTATCCGTCTCGGACTGGAAGGTATATCCGCGTGCCTTGAGCGTCTCACGCAGTTCCATATAATTCTCAATAATCCCGTTATGGACCACGGCGACCCTGCCTCCGGAGAGGTGCGGGTGCGCATTCTCCACTGTCGGCTCGCCATGAGTGGCCCATCTCGTATGTCCGATCCCGCTTGTGCCCTCAACTGAACTCCCGTTGTCAGTCAGGTCCCTGAGCGCCTGCAGTCTCCCTTTGACACGTATCGCCTTGAGAGGATGGCCCGCGTTTCCATCTGAGACACAAATGCCTGCCGAATCATAGCCGCGGTATTCAAGTCTTTCGAGTCCGTCAAGGAGAATATTGGCCGCATGCGCATAACCGGTATATCCGACAATTCCACACATCTCAGTCCACCGCCCAACCGTTGTCGCGGATCGTCTGAATCACGCGGTCCACATTTGCCTGACAGGCTTCTGCGTCCTTTGCCTCAACCATGACGCGGATCACCGGTTCCGTTCCCGACTCGCGCACAAGGATACGTCCGTCATTGCCAAGTTCAGAAGCAACATCCGCAATGACAGCCTTGACTTTCTCATCAGCGAGCGTACCGGCCTTGTCGAGCACACGCACGTTTTTCAGTACATGCGGATACAGCACAAGATCAGCTGCCAGCTCGGACATCTTCTTCTTGCGTGCCATCATGACTTCAGAAAGCTTCAGGGAAGTCAGTATACCGTCCCCTGTTGTGGCATACTTGGAGAAAATAATATGTCCGGACTCCTCGCCTCCCAGTCTGCAGCCATGCTGGGACATGTATTCATACACGTAGCGGTCCCCCACCTGGGTCTGAACATAATCGATGCCAAGTTCATCAAATGCCTTATATAAACCAAAATTCGACATGACAGTTGTCACTACGGTGTTGGTGATCAGCTTCTCCCGGTCCTTCATGTACTTGCCATAGATATAAAGAATATGGTCACCTGTGATCACATTTCCTTTTTCATCCACAGCAAGGCACCGGTCCGCATCGCCGTCATAGGCAAAGCCCACATCGCAATGGTTGTTGACAACATACTGCCTGAGTCCATCAATATGCGTGGAGCCGGCATTTTCATTGATATTCATGCCGTTAGGATCGGCATTAATCACAAATGTTTTTGCACCAAGTGCTTCAAAGACATTTCTTGCAATATTCCATGTCGAACCGTTGGCACAGTCCAGGGCAATGCGCATTCCCTTGAAAGAATAGATCCCCAGGGAAATAAGATAGCCGATATACCGGTTGCGGCCAGAGACATAGTCCACAGTACATCCGATGTGTTCCCTCGTGGCCAGCGGGAGTTCTTTCCATGTCCGGCCAAACAGTTCAAGTTTGTCGTCGAGGTAATCCTCAATATAGCCGATGGTTTCATCGTCCATCTTCTCACCGTAGGAATTGATCAGTTTGATCCCATTGTCCCAATAAGGGTTGTGACTGGCGGAAATCATAATTCCGCAGTCAAAGTCATCCACCCTGGCGATGTATGCTACGGAAGGCGTTGTCGTAACATGCATCAGACAGGCTTCAGCACCGCTTGCTGTAATCCCGCCCACAAGGGAATACTCGAACATATAGCTTGAACGGCGCGTGTCCTTGCCTATGACAATGCGCGGCATGCGCTCATCCCCGCGCTGTCTGCGTCTTTCGCCGTAGTACCAGCCAAGAAACCTTCCAATCTTATAGGCATGATCCGCTGTCAGGCCAAGATTTGCTTCACCGCGGAAACCATCAGTGCCAAAATATCTTCCCATTTTCTTTTCCTCCCGGCCTCAGATCTGGGCCACAATCTCGCCCTGGTGTTTATAAATTGAATCTGCTGGAACACACCCTCTCACGCAGGAGAGCGGATAAACCCGGGCTCTGCGGCCAATGACCGTCCCGGGGTTCAGTACGGAATTGCACCCGACCTCAACATAATCCCCCAAAAAAGCACCTGTTTTTTTCAGTCCGGTGTCCAGGTCTCCCTGCGGTGTGTGAATCTTCACAAGGGTCTTATCTGATTTTACGTTGGACGTGATCGAGCCGGCGCCCATATGGGAATAGGTTCCCAGAATGCTGTCGCCCACATAGTTGTAGTGAGGCACCTGCACATGGTCAAAGAGAATCACGTTCTTCAGTTCTACAGAATTGCCCACCACACAGCCCGCACCAACAAGGGCAGAGCCCCGGATAAATGCACCGTGCCGCACCTCAGTGTCAGGCCCGATAATGCAGGGGCTTCCAAGATAAGCGCTTTCCATTACTTTTGCCGTTTTATGGACCCATACGTGCTCGGCAACTTCGACATAATCGTCCCCGAGTTTTTCCCCTACTTCAAGGATCATTTCCTTTATCCCCTTCAGGGCCTCCCACGGATAGGTGAAGCTGGCCAAGTAAGTTCCGGCCAGTGAAGCGTTCAGATCATACAGTTCCCGAATGGTCAAACAGTCGTCCTCCATGCCTGCTCTGTATTCAGTCAGTCTGTTGAGCAGACGGGTTGTATGATACAACTTTGCAAATTGATTTGCAAGAGGGGCTTTTTGTTATGAAACAATGCCATTTTCAACCTCCATTTCCAGTCCGGATTGACTCTGCGCCTGTTCGCGAGTACAATACTTTCAGTTTCTTTTCTAGCAAATGAGGAGGATGATTCCAATGCTCTATGAAAACAGGATATGGCTCGCTTCAAGCAATAAAGCTGTCTGTCTTTTACCGGAGATGGCCAATCGGCATGGTCTGATCACTGGTGCTACAGGCACTGGCAAAACCGTCACGCTGCAGGTGCTTGCAGAAGGCTTTTCCTCCATGGGGGTCCCTGTCTTTCTTGCCGATATCAAGGGTGACCTGAGCGGCATGGTCAAGATGGGAGAAAACTCCGATAAGATTTCTTCACGCCTCTCTCAGTGCGGCGTCCCCGGTTTCCAGTTCAGGTCCTTCCCTGTTCTCTTCTGGGACGTGTATGGTGAAGCCGGTCATCCTGTGCGTGCCACGGTATCCCAGATGGGCCCTGTTCTGCTGAGCCGGATGCTGGGTCTCAACGATACACAGTCAGGGGTTCTTAACCTGGTCTTCCGCATCGCTGACAAAGAGAACATGCTGCTGCTGGATATCCGTGACCTGAAGGCCATGCTCAAATATGTCGGTGAGCATGCAAGGGATTACACACTGGAGTATGGCAATATCTCCACTGCTTCCATTGGCACTATCCAGCGCGCCGTCGCTGTCCTTGAGGACCAGGGGGGCGACCGTTTCTTTGGTGAACCGGCGCTGAACATGGAAGACTGGATGATGCTTGACGAGGATGGACGCGGCAATATTAATATTCTTGCTGCGGACCGCCTGTTCCGCAACCCGACCATGTATTCCACCTTTATGCTCTGGCTGCTCTCCGAACTTTACGAGCGCCTCCCCGAGGCCGGCGATCTGGATAAACCGCGTATGGTTTTCTTCTTTGATGAGGCTCACCTCCTTTTCAACGGCTGCAGCAAGTCACTCCTGGAAAAAATCGAACAGGTCGTGCGCCTCATCCGTTCCAAAGGCGTTGGCATCTTCTTTGTATCCCAGGCGCCCACAGATATTCCCATGACCATTCTCGGCCAGCTGGGCAACCGCATCCAGCACGCCCTTCGTGCATACACACCTCTTGATCAGAAAGCTGTCAAGGTTGCTGCCCAGACGTTCCGTGCCAATCCTGCCTTTGATACGGAAAGCGCCATCCAGACGCTTCAGACCGGCGAGGCCCTGATCTCTTTCCTGGATGCAAAGGGCGCACCTTCTGTGGTGGAACGCGCAACCGTTCTCCCACCGCAGTCATTTATCGGAGCGATTGACGACGGTCTGAGACAGACCTGTATCGAAACCAGCCCGGTTTATGGCGTTTACGAACAGGTCGTTGACCGTATTTCTGCCTATGAAATGCTTGAGACGGATATGGGCTCCGCAGTCGTTTCAGATTTCCCCGAAGTGCCCAGTCTTGTGTACACTCCGGATGCAGAAGAAGTCTCTTATGATGCTCCGAGCCTTGTGTACCAGCCTGAGCCCTATGCCCCGTCTGCATCACCCGTTCTTGAAACACCCGAGCCCGCCGCTCAGCCTGTCAAGCCACAGGGCTTCATGGTATACGATCCCGTGACAGGGACCTATACCAAAAAGGAAATCCCCACCATGACAGTGAATCCGTTTTTCTCTCAGACGGAAAGCGCGCCTCAGGCTCCCGTTCAGCAGGCACAGAAACCTGTCCAGCCCCAGATTTCGGAAATGCCGGTGCTCATCTATGATGCATCGCTTGGGCAGTATGTCCAGAAAGTCATGAAGGTCCAGCGTGACCCGGTGACCGGTGCGGTGACGCCCATCCAGCCCGCCAACGCAGCCCCTGTGGACCCCAAGGCGGCTGCAGCTGCCGAAAAGGAAGCCGAAAAGCAGCGTAAAGCTGCTGAAAAAGCGGAGAAAGATCGTCTTGCAGAAGAGCGCCGCAAGCGTGCAGATGAGCTCCGTGAAGAGCGGGCCGAAAGAGCACGCAAAAACGATTCTGTCATCGGCCGTGTCCAGAATACTGCCATTGCCACAGTTACGCGTGAAATCACACGGTCCCTCACGCGCGGTGTGCTCGGCGGAATATCCGGCATCTTTGGCGGCTCCAAAAAGAAATAAACCCTTGCATTGATACAGTTCATGTCGTATAATGCCCGCTGTACCCGTTGAAGGGAACAGTTTATGGTACGCACCTTCAGAGACTTGCCGGCTGGTGAAAGGCAAGGGTGCAGGCATGAATTTCCATCCCGGAGGGAGCAGGCGATGAGCCTGCGGGGGTGCCCCTTACCGCACGCAGAAGGTTCTCCTGCTGGCAGGAGAATGAAATGGGTTGGTACCGCGAGAGCTTCTCGCCCCAGTTTTGGGGCAGAAGCTCTTTTAGCTGAAAAAGAAAAGGAGACAGAAACATGCTGGACATCGCTCTTGTGCGGAATGATCCTGACAAAGTCCGTGAGAACATCCGCAAAAAATTCCAGGACCAGAAGCTGCCGCTCGTCGATGAAGTCATCGCGCTTGACAAAGCTTACCGTGAGGCACAGCAGGAGGCAGACAGCCTGCGTAATCAGCGCAAGGTCCTTTCCAAACAGATTGGTGCCCTTATGGGTAAAAAGCAGTTTGAGGAAGCCGAATCAGTCAAAGCCCAGGTGGCTGAAATTGCCACAAAGCTTGAGGAGCTTGAAGTCAAAGAGACCGAACTGCAGGCAGAGGTGCGCAAGCGCATGCTTGTCATCCCCAACATCATTGACCCTTCCGTTCCCATCGGCAAGGACGACTCGGAGAATGTGGAAATTCAGCGCTTTGGTGACCCCGTTGTGCCTGACTTTCCCATTCCCTACCATGTGGATATCATGGAACGCTTACATGGCATCGATCTTGATGCAGCGCGCACCACGTCCGGCAATGGGTTCTATTATCTGCTCGGCGATATCGCCAGACTGCATTCCGCCATTCTCTCCTACGGCCGTGACTTCATGATCGACCGCGGTTTCACCTATGTCATTCCGCCTTATATGATCCACGGCAATGTCGTCAACGGCGTCATGAGCTTTGATGAGATGGAAAACATGATGTACAAAATTGAGGGAGAAGATCTCTACCTCATTGGTACATCTGAACATTCCATGATCGGCCGTTTCATCAACACCATTCTTGACGAGGACCAGCTCCCCAAGACGCTCACCAGCTACAGCCCCTGTTTCCGCAAGGAAGTCGGCGCCCATGGTATTGAAGAGCGCGGCGTATACCGTATCCACCAGTTCGAAAAGCAGGAAATGATCGTGGTCTGCAAGCCCGAAGAGAGCCCCATGTGGTTCGATAAGCTGTGGCAGAACACTGTCGATTTCTTCCGTTCCCTGGATATTCCTGTCCGTACCCTTGAGTGCTGCTCGGGCGACCTGGCCGATCTCAAAGTCAAATCGCTGGACGTGGAAGCCTGGAGCCCCCGTCAGAAAAAGTACTTCGAAGTTGGTTCCTGCTCGAATCTTGGCGATGCCCAGGCCCGCCGTCTGCAGATCCGTGTCAAGGATAAGGATGGCAAAAAATATCTCGCCCATACCCTCAACAACACCTGTGTGGCCCCGCCCCGTATGCTCATTGCTTTCCTGGAAAACAATCTGCTCGAAGACGGCCGCGTCAGAATCCCCGAGGCCCTGCGT
>CAMNGW010000167.1 GCA_946538615.1 uncultured Clostridia bacterium | reverse complement strand
CGATAAAACATCATTAAGCATGTATGGACATTATCCTATACGGTATGGACATTGCAATATACAAATCCGAAAAAAATGTCCTCTTCCAATCCAGAATACAATTAATGTATAGCGTGATGATTCTCAATCATTATAATGCCTCTCAGCGATTATAGATGGTCATTCATGCAAATACCTTGGTAAAAAGCATATCGCTCAGCTGAGAGCCTTTTGCCGTGATCATCATCAAAAAAGATCAAAATATCTAAGTTTTGCGCAGAAAAGAACCCAAAATCTCAAAGGAAATATCAAATATCTTGTGTTATTCTGGTACTGTCGTCTGATCAGAACACGACCAGGCAAACCAAAAGATACAGGAGGCCCAAAGCATGAAGATTCATTTTCCGAGACTCTACCGGTATGAGCGTAAAGATGAACACTGTTCTGTAGCCATTCCCTTTCCTCAGGGTGCCTTCCGAAAAGGCATGCGTCTGCAGATCATGGATGGGGACCAGGAGTGCCCGGTTCAGAGCAAAATAACATCATTTAATCCTGATGGAAGCGCCCGCTATCTCTTCTCCCGCTTTACTGCAACTCTGCCTGCAAATCATTCCAAAGAACTTCATGCCAATGTAATTGAAGAAGAAAAAACTTTTCCGGGGATCTCTGTAAAACATGAAGCATCTTCCCTCATCATCGATGGCGGCAAGGGCGGTTTGCACCTTGTCGTGGAAGACGATGGGGATCATCTGATTACTTCCCTTACAGATCAGTATACAACTTATCATAAAGACCGGTTCATTGGGCCCATTCTCAAAGATGGTCAGGGGGAAACCTACCGTCCGCAGCTTGCTCAGTGGGAGATGCTTGAACAGGGGCCCCTGGTTGCTGTCCTCAGCTGCAAAGGCACTTTCTGTCCTGCCTCTCCTGCCCGCTCTGAAGAAAATAAGGAATGCCCAACCTTCGAGGTCAAGCTCACCATGTATTCAGGCAAACCCTGGCTTGAAGTTTCCTTCCGTCTGATCAATACGACTAGTCAGGAGCTCCATGCTTCTTCGCTGGTTTTTTCACTTCCTGCAGACGGATCAGCCAGTCCTCTGGGGCCTGTTCTTGAAACAACCGGCATCAAACAGCTTCCGCAGATTGAGTCACAGATGCAGGGAGGGGACGTCCGCTGCTGCACCGGTATATCCAACTATAAGACAAAATTTCAGGTCAGCCGGGGCGAATGTCTTGAAAAAAGCATTGATACAGCCTATCTGATGGCTGAGGCCAATGAACATTACACTGAAGTCTTTTTTGGCACATTTTTCGCTGACTGGACCGGAAAAGAAAGCGGTGTATGCGCCACCGTTTTCCAGGCTCAGCAGAACTATCCCAAGGCTGTAAAGAGCAGTTCAGAAGGCCTTGAAGTGATGCTTGTACCGGAAAATGTGGAGCGGGTGGTCTTTCAGTCCGGCATGAGCCGGGAACAGCGCTTCCTTCTGCATTTCCACGGTCCGGAAGAATCCCTCTGTGAAATCGACAACCGCAGCCTGATTTATCAGATGCCCGATAAGCCCTGGGTTGATCCTGATCTTTTCAGAGAAGCGGGCGTCGCTCCTGATATTTTCGTTGCACCTGAGAAGATGGTTCCTGATATTGAAATTGAACTGATCAACCGCTGTGACGCCCATACGCGCAGTTTTGGCATGCTGAACTTTGGCGATGCACCGGATCCTAACTATACGCAGCAGGGACGGGGAAAAGGCATGTTTGTGTGGACAAACAATGAATATGACTTTCCTCATGCATGTGCGTTGCTCTATATGCGGACAGGTGAACGGCGCTTTCTGGATTACCTGCTTGCTTCCGGGAGCCATTGGATGGATGTGGACGTCTGCCATTACAGCAATAACCCTCTCCATTTCGGCGGACAGTGGGAGCACTGCAGAGGCCATGTTCTGGACAGTACCATTGTCTGTTCCCATCAATGGGTGGAAGGTCTTCTGGATTATTATCATTTCACAGGCGATGAACGCGCATTCAGGACGGCGCTGGGAATCGGTGAAAATATCCGCAGACTCCTTGAGACACCTGATTATCAGGTCAGCGGTGAAAGCAATGCCCGTGAAACAGGATGGGCACTGAGGACGCTTACCGCACTTTATCTGGAAACCTGGGACAAGAAATGGCTCGAAAAGGCTGAGTGGATCGTAGATCAGTTTGAGGAATGGGCAGGAACATACGGCAGCTGGGTAGCAGTATACACGGACAATACCATCATCCATACACCTTTTATGATTGCCGTGGCCATGGGCAGCCTTGCCCGGTACTATAAGGTTTTCCCCAGCGAAAGAATACGCAGAATGCTTCTTGATGCTGCAGATGACCTTATGGAAACATGCCTGCATGCAACCGGCCTGTTCATTTATAAGGAACTGCCAAGCCTGAGTCGTCAGGGCAGCAGTGCCCTGCTCCTTGAAGCAATGACCATTGCTTACAATCTGAGCGGTGATGTGAAGTATCTTAAAGCCGGACTGCCCACCTTCAGACACAACCTGGCGCATCAGAGCAAGGCTGTTGGCCATAAGTATGCAAAGGAAGGCACAGTCCTTATTGAAAACGACCCGCCCAAGAATTTTGCACAGAGCTTTATTCCTCTTTCTGTGTACTATAAAGCTGCTTCCGATGAGGGCCTCCTCTGACTCATGAATGGGCAAGGGTATGCTGTCTGAATTCCCTTGGCGTAAGGCCCATTCTCATCCTGAACCTCGCTGACAGGTAATCCCCGTTGCAGTATCCGCATGATATGGCAATTTCACTGATGGAACTTTCAGTGGTACTGAGCATGTCACATACGTGCCGCATGCGCACACGTGACAGATATTCAGAAAAACCAACACCCAACTGTTTCCTGAAAAGTCTTGACAGATGGGCTTCCGAATAGCCCAATGATTCTGCAATATCCCCCATCCGCAGGTTTTCACTGTAATGCTGTTCGATCCTTGCAAGGACATCTATGATGCAATTGGACAGCCGAGAAGGAAAATACTCTGCCCCGTTCCCTGTATGCTCCTCATGAACGATTGTCACAAGCCGCATCAGCAAGCCCTGGAGAAGATACGGGCCATATAACCTCTCCCCTCTGACTTTGGAACAGGAAATGATCATTTATGAACCCAAAAAGCTTTTTCCGGAAAGTCGATATGACACATGGCCCTATCATGCGCAATGTGCTGCTTTTCGCCTTTCCTCTGATCGTTGGCAATATTCTTCAGTATCTCTATACGACGGTTGATACACTTGTCATCGGGACATACTGCGGAACCACTTCCCTTGCTGCTGTCGGAACCAGTGCCCAGCCCGTTGAAGTCCTGCTGTGCATCTTTCTTGGCATTGGAACAGGCGTTTCCATTCTTGTGTCACAGTATACCGGTGCAAACAACTGGCAGAAAACACACGCGCTTACCAGGACAGCCGTTTCTTTTATCTGGGCCTGCGGTATTCCTGTCGGAGTGCTTGGTTTTTTTGCCGCACCGGCGATTCTGCATTTTATGCAGGTCCCTGAAGATGCTGCCGGGCCGGCGATTACTTATACACAGATTGTTTTTGCAGGCACCCTGGGCAATATAGGGTACAATATGAATGCGGGTATCCTGCGCGGGATCGGCAACAGCACAGCATCCCTTGTTTTCCTTATTATTTCCTGTATCACCAACATTATACTCGACCTGGTATTCGTAGCCGGATTGGGCATGGATGTCGGAGGTGCGGCACTGGCAACAAGCATCTCCATGTATGTCTCCTGGCTGGCAAGCATCTTCTATATCAGAAAACATTCTCCTGAACTGCGGCTTCCTTTCTTTACCATGCATTTTTCAGGTGATGAGCTTAAAAGGATCCTTTCAATCGGATTGCCCATCGGGCTGAACAATTCCCTTTATTCTTTTGGCCATATTGCGCTCCAGTCACTTGTCAATTCACAGGGCTCAGTATTTATGGCCGGACATACTGTTGCGGGCCGCATCACTGGCATGTCAAATATCGCCATCTCAGGCATGTCGTCGGCAGCGACCACTTTTTCAGGACAGAATTACGGTGCAAAAAATTATGACAGGCTCAGGCAGGGTTATAAAAGGATTCCTTTTTTCGCGGGTCTGATCACGCTTCTTGCCGCTCTTGCATGCATGACGATCCGTATGCCTGTCCTGTACGTATTCACCCAGGATGCAGAAGTGCTGATGTATGCGGACCGCAATGTGACAACCATCCTTTTATGTCAGTGGTGCTTTGCTGTATTCAATACCATCTTATGCATTGTCAATGGTGTCGGTCTGGTACGCTTTACAACGCTCATCAACCTGCTGATGCTATGGGCCGTTCGCATTCCAAGCGCTTATCTAATCCGGACCTTTTTCGACGGGACATGGATTATGCTCTGCTTCCCCATTTCGTTCGCCTTTGGAATGTTCAGCATGATAGGGTACTATGCCTTTTCAAAGGAATGGAAACGCATCATCAGCAAGGGGCACAATGATATGCAGGAAGGGGCACTGACCAACAAGCACTCAGATAAGAAAAACCCTCTTCTGTTTTACAACGCACGCAAAGGAGAAAAAACAATATGAACCAGTCCGGACAAAAAAAATTCGGTTTTGGCTGTATGCGCCTCCCGCTCGTCCATGCAGACGATCCCAAAAGCATTGATATTGAGCAGTTCAAATCCATGGTTGATCTTTACCTGAAACGGGGCTTTACCTATTTTGATACAGCGTATCCCTACCACGGTGAACAGTCTGAGGATGCTGTACGTCAGGCACTGGTGGAACGCTATCCCCGCAACAGCTTCCATCTTGCTGACAAAATGCCTATTTTGCGCGTAAAAGGGCCGGAAGACTATCCCATGTTTTTTGAGACACAGCTCAAGCGATGCGGTGTGACCTATTTTGACAGCTACCTTCTGCACAACCTCGGCCGTGACCGGTACGATAACGCCCAGCGCTTTGGTGCCTTTGATTTCCTGGTAAGGAAAAAAGAAGAGGGCCGTATAGGCAGAATTGGCTTCTCGTTCCATGATGATGCACAGACACTTGACAGAATCCTTACTGACCATCCTGAAGTCGATTTTGTTCAGCTCCAGATCAATTATCTTGATTGGGACGGGGCAGTTGCACAGTCCGGCCGGTGTTACGCAATCGCCCAGCAGCACGGCAAAAGTGTCACTGTAATGGAACCTGTAAAAGGCGGGACATTAGCCCGTCTTCCCGCGGAAGCTATGGATCTTTTTATTTTCTATTATAAAAGAACCGGAAACCAGTCCGGCGATCTGCAGGACATGATTCCCTCCCCGGCTTCCCTGGCAATCAGATACGCAGCTTCCCTTGACCATGTCACCACAGTCCTCTCCGGCATGAGCACACTTGCACAGCTTGATGAAAATACATCATTCATGCAGTCCTTCGTACCTCTTACAGAAGGCGAAAAGAACCTCGTTAAAGAGATTACGGATGTGATGAACAGGACCATTCGTGTACCCTGTACCGCTTGTCGGTACTGCACTGAAGTCTGTCCGAAAAACATCAATATTCCGGATTACTTCGGCCTTCTGAACCTGCATGCGGTGACCGGCCAGAAAACGAATATGTATTATCAGCGGTTCGCCATGAACCATGGAAAAGCCAGTGACTGCGTAAGCTGCGGTCAGTGTGAAAAAGCCTGTCCTCAGCATATCCACATCCGTGAATTTCTGAAAGAATTCTCTTCCCTCTATGAATCATAAAAACAGGCATTCAAG
The DNA here is from genome assembly GCA_946538615.1 of uncultured Clostridia bacterium. Taxonomy (GTDB): domain Bacteria; phylum Bacillota; class Clostridia; order Christensenellales; family Aristaeellaceae; genus UBA2943. Next base: position 2,270 of record CAMNGW010000167.1, on the reverse strand, counting down.
AACCCTTTTTCCGGGGTCCTTGAATGCTTTTTCAGATTGAACTCACAACGCCTTCATAGCCAGCCGTCAGCACATCATTGGACTTGCGTGAGACAACCGTGACCCCATCATGCTGAAAGTGAACAAGCATTTCAAAGCCACAGGGTGAATCGCCCACAGCATGGCACCTGATATGAAGCACATCTTCCCCTGCCCATCCTCCGGAACAAAGTGCAGGAACATCCGGCCAGCCCGGAAAAGAGATTTGCCTGCACACGCCCCGCCCAAAAGGCAAACTGACCTTTCCCCGGCTGTTCTCATAATAGAGGCAGTCATCCTTCAGACAGAGATTTTTCAGTTGCAGGGGGTTGCCATCAGGAAAAACAAACAGTTCTGATTTCGCCATACCCTGTGCAGAATCAGGAACAGCCTGTACATTCAGTGATAAAGAAACCGGCTCATACTCTGAAACTTCTTCGAGATACGGATAGATTTCTTCAAAAAAGGCATCATAGATTTTCTGCACACCTTCAGGATCCAGACGGGTATCAGCAATCGTAGATAACACAGTCTCTTTCTCGGGACATATGACTGCTAACTGTCCTCCCATTCCATACATGGCAAATCCTGCTCTTGTACGCCAGCACTGCCAGCCATATCCATACTTTTCTTCATCATGTGTCTGCATGAAAGTATCGATCTGCTTTTTTCCCATTTCCCGGATATACCATTGCGGTATCATACCCATGCCTTCCTTCAGTATGCAAACCGCAATTTTGTGCATGTCTCTTAATGACATACACAAACCTGTGCCACCAGTACACTGCCCGGACGGGTCGCGGAGCCAATACCGTTTGTCGGTAAGTCCAAGAGGCTTAAAAAGCCGTCTTTCAAGAAAGTCTATCACTTCTTCGCCGCTTATACGTCTTACCAGGGTGGAAAGGACTTGGGCACAGCCTGTGTCATAGAAAAAAACACTTCCGGACTCATGAGTTGGCACCGAAGTAAAAAAAGGCTTGCTCCAATTCTCATCAACACCTTCTCGGTATACAGTAGCACGATAACAGGTAGACATTCGCAGCATATTAAAAATCGTAAGACGCATCAGTCTCGGGTCCGGCTGTTCCTGCAGCCAGTCAGGAAAAAAACAGACAATCGGGTCTTCCAAACTGATTTTTCCATCATCAATAAGCATGCCCACCGCTATGCCTGTCAATGTTTTGCTTACAGAATATAACCGGTGTGATTTTCCTTCTGAAAAAGGATGATAGTATGCCTTGGCTACCTCCTTATCTTTTACTGAAAGAATAAAACCATGCATATTGACATCGTACTTTTCGAGGCGTCTGGCAAAGGCTGTGACTCGGTCTTCCATTGGATTACCTCCCGCTGAAAAAGCAGAAATATGGTTGTTGACTGCATTCTAATTGAGAACACTGAGTTAATCAATGATCACTGCAAATTTTTTGAATAAAACAGGCACAAATAAAAACGAATGTTCTCACTTCTGCCCGTTCGCTCTTGTATCAGAATTTCCATAAGTAAAATCAGTCTCCTTTTTTATTTGACATAAATCCAGGAAAAAAGCTATATCCTGTAACATTTATTGAACCTTATTTCCCAAACTTAATTGGTTCTACGGTCAGGTTTGGTTCTACCACATGAACCTTGAAATCGTTATATTTTCTCATTTCCCTGGCATATTTGATTGACACCTGATGCTCGATACAGTACAATGTAGAAGTATTATTCATATTGATTCTACATTGGAGGAGGAGCAGCATGTACATCAACTACAAAGTTCAGGGCGGGATCGAATATGCAATGGTGGTTACCTCCGTTCGTAAAGGATCAAGCGTAGGTAAGGGAGATATCATCTACCTCGGACGCGTCATCGATAAGGAACGCAACATCTTCAAAAGCAAAGAGCGTGGATTGTTTATCTACGATCTGGAAAAGAACCAGTTTCTTCAGGTCCCCCCTGAATACCAGGCGCCAAAGATTAAGCGGAAAACAAAAGTTCCTGCTCGTCCAAACCTTATCGTTTCTTTCGGAGATCTGTTTTTGCTGGATGAGTATCTGAAGAAAAGCGGCTTCATCAAGGCTGTTGATGCTATCGCTTACCCCAATTCCGATACCCTGCATGCACTGTTGGCATATTACGTTCTCAGCAATCTGTCCAATGCTCATGCGGAGGAATGGTGGGAACTGACATATGCCCGTTTTCTTTATCCTCGGGCTCAATTAGCATCCCAGCGTATCAGCAATGCTCTTGAGGATATCGGCAGTGA
>CAMNGW010000166.1 GCA_946538615.1 uncultured Clostridia bacterium | reverse complement strand
TTTGCTATTGCCATGCTCTTTATCGGCATAAGTGCCTTCATCATCTCCAGGGGGGTGCATCATTATGAAGACTAAGAGCGCGCAGGTTCACAACAGGAACACAGCCTATACCCGCAAGCAGAAAGTGAAAAAAATATGCATCTCTCTTGTCCGCGGCCTGCTGCTGTTCGGCCTGTGCTTTATGATCATCCAGCCTATGCTGATCCGTCTGAGCACAAGCTTCATGGTAGAATCAGATCTGTATGATTCGACGATTGTTCTTGTTCCGAGGCACGTGACCCTCGACAATTACCGGATTGTGGCTGAGCTTACCGATTTTCCCAGATCCATGTTCAATACGTTTTGGACCTCACTTCTGGTTTCAGTATGTCAGGTGATTGCGTGCACACTTGTGGGCTACGGGTTTGCACGCTACGATTTCCCGCTTAAGAAATTCTGGTTCGCCTGTGTGGTACTGCTCATTATCGTTCCTCCCCAGACCATACAGACTGCCCTGTACATGCAGTTTGCCGCCTTTGATATCTTCGGAATTTTTAAATCCCTTACAGGAAATCCTGTCAATCTGCGCACTTCGGTTCTCCCGTATGTGCTCATGAGCCTGACGTGCATGGGCCTCAAAGACGGACTGTATATCTATATGCTCCGGCAGTATTTCCGCGGCATTCCCAAGAGCCTTGAAGAGGCTGCCTACGTGGACGGATGCAGTACGCTACAGACATTTGCCCAGATTATGCTCCCGGATGCGGTCCCTACCATTGCGAGCTGTTTCCTTTTCTCTTTTGTGTGGCAGTGGACTGACCTGTTCTACACCAGGAACTTTCTCTCGAGCTATTCGATCTACTCGGTACAGCTGTCTTCCATTGTATCCCGTATGAGCCGGTATTTTGCCCGTTCCCTGGGTGAGACAGTGATTGTTCCTAATGGCAGACAGCAGCAGCTGATCTCCATTGGCGTTCTGATTTGCTGCATACCGCTTATTATCCTGTATTGCTTTACTCAGCGCACGTTCGTGGAATCCATTGCCATGAGCGGATCGAAGGAGTAAGGCACAAAACTTCGAATCTGTATGTGCTATGCACATGTAGAGAAATAAAATAGGAGGGAACTCTTATGAAAAAACTCTTTTCTCTTCTCCTGGCTGTCATGATGGTGTGCGCATCCTGCGCCGCACTGGCAGAGTCCCTTGAAGGCTACCCTGAGGTCATTGAAGGCGTTGACTTCGGTGGTGCTAAAGTGTGGATCGCTGATTACTGGTCTGCCACTTCCAGCTCTGAACACAAAGCAGAGCCCAACGAAGAGGAACAGGCACAGTACGACTATCGTGACTGGATCAATTCCACCTACAATGTGGATGTGTATCAGCTCCAGGACGGCGACTGGGGAACCTGCGCTGAACAGCTGATCAACTTTGTCGGAACACCTGACGACAGCCTGCGCATTTACATCATTGAACCCGGCAAAGTCGGTTCCCTGATGGCCAATGGCGTGATCGCTCCCTGGAAGAGCGAGTATGTCGATCTGACTGCTGAGAAGTGGAACAAGGCTGATATCGACTTCATGACCAAGAATGGTGAAGTCTATGGCGTATATGCTGGCAACTCTGAACCCCGTCAGTGCCTGTACTTCAACAAGCGCGTTCTTGAAGAAGCGAATATCGACTGGAATCAGATTTATGATATGCAGGCAGCCGGCACCTGGACCTGGGATGTCTTTGAAGGCATGCTGAAGACCCTGACCAAGGATACCGATAACGATGGCGTTATCGACATCTGGGGCATGACCGGTTCAGCTGACGATATGTTCTCCTGCGCTGTGTTCTCCAACGGCGGCTGCTATTTCGATTTCAACGAAGCCGGAGAGCTCTATCCTGCCATGGGCAGCGATAAGGCACTCGAAGGCCTCTCCTGGGCCAAGAGCCTGTTTGAGAATTATTTCTATCAGCAGCCTGAAGGCGGCAACTGGGACTATTACAAAGAGGCTTTCAAAGCTGGCAACATCGGTTTCTATATGTATCAGACCTACGGCGGATTCAACGACAACTCCGAAATGGCTGATATGGCCGATGACTGGGGCTGCGTTGCTTTCCCTGTACCGCATGAAGGTGACAACTATATTACCATCATCTCCGACAACATGGTCGTGATCCCTGCCTGCTATGACGAAGCAACTGTCGCAAAGCTTGCTCTGATCTATGATCTGTGGTCCAACAATACCCCTGGTTATGACGATGAAGACGCCTGGATTGGCAACAAGTACAACTATACGGATGACCGTGCGGTTGACGAGACCTATGCAATGCTCCGTGAACCCGAACACTGTGTAGCCAACAAGGTTCTGTACCTGGGCACCCAGAACGACGTCATCGGACCGAGCCTCCTGTGGGCACTTGGCGGAAGCACACCTGCTGAACTGGTTGAAGCTGGTATGCCTGAATGGCAGGCACGCTGCGATGCCTTCAATGGCAAGTAAGATACTGTGAAACACGGAATGCCGCTGCATAGCAGCGGCATTCTTTCAGTAGAGGAGTGATAACATGCGCAAATGGCTGTGGCTGCTGCTTGTATTGCCCCTGTTGATACCTGGTGCATCGCAGGCGGAAAGTCTCAAAGAACTCACGCAGAACCATGGATTTCTTTCGGGTGCGCCACTTTCCTTTGGACAAATGAGGGACACATCGTATCTTAATCTCCTGAAATCCTCGTTTGCCTCCCTGACAACGACAAATGAAATGAAGGCTTATTCACTGCTGGACAAAAAAGCGAGTCAGCAGAGCCCGGATGGTATGCCGCGCATGAACTATATGATGGCAGATATGATGGTAGGCTTTGCAAGGGATAACGGAATTGGCGTGAGGGGCCATGTCCTGGTATGGGACGCTTATATGCTGGACTGGTACTTTCACGAAGGCTATGATGAGTCAAAGCCCTATGCAGATCCGGAAACGATTGCCAGACGGACGGAGAGCTATATTACAGATGTTATAACGCACTTTGAGGAAATGTTTCCGGGAACAGTGTACTGCTGGGACGTGGTGAACGAGGCTGTTGGCGATAATGCGTCAGAGAGCAAAGCCGGGGACCCGCGCCACCTCAGAGTGAAGCGCAATGGGGGAGACAATCTCTTTTTCAAATATATGGGCGATGACTATGTGGAAAAGAGCTTTTTGTACGCCAGAAATGCTGTAGAAGCACTTGGGGCAGATATCCGTCTCTATTACAACGACTATAATGCCTATTTCCAGGACAAGGCGACTGCGATCCTGAACCTGGCCAGGTCGATCGATAACTATGCTGTCGATGAGCAGGGACAACCGAGAAAACTGCTTGACGGCATTGGCATGCAGGGGTACATCGGCGGCTATGGCACGCAGTCGGGCTGTCTGGTAAAGAGCCATGTTGATATGATCCGGACGGCGATCGGAAATTATGCCAAAGCCGGCTACGAAGTTCAGATCACAGAAATGGCCGTGCGCAACTTTGATCAGGAGCAGGCCGGGGCGCATGCAGAGTTTTATGCTTCTTTGTATAAGATGTTCTGTGAAGTGAACCAGGAAGAGGATAAACCTCTGAAGGCTGTATCTGTATGGGGGCTTACGGACTATCCCCATGAACCGAAAGGAACATATGTTTACAACCTGAACAGTCCTTATGGCGGTCTGTTTACAGAAAAGCTGGAAGAGAAGGAAGCTTTCCATAAAGTCATGGAAGTTCTCAGATAAAACAAAAAAGCGGTTATTCACCGCTTTTTTGTTTTATGCCTCGACAGCAGCGTCGTGGGTCTTCGGCAGAGCGCGCTGGACATTGCCGCTGCGCAGGCAACGGGTGCAAACATTCATCCGCTTGTTGGCCCCATTAACCACGACATGAACACTCTGCACATTGGGTGCCCATTTCGTATGGGTCTTGCGGTTGGAATGGCTGACCTGGTTGCCGTTCATCTGGCCCTTGCCGCAGATCTGACAGAACTTACCCATGATCATTCCCCTCCTCGTTGGAGTCAAGACACATCAAAGCGTGCGTATTCTAGCACAGGCAGGACGGAAATGCAAGCAGAATTCACGTCAAACCAGTGCTTTTTTCTCCCACGCCCCTGAACGGAAGCGGAGAAGGAAGCAGGTAATGCGTATGATCCAGTCCACCTGCATGGCCAGCCAGACACCGATGAGCCCCAGTCCGAGGGGCGTGGAGAACAAATAGCCAAGAATGACACGGCAGATGATCATGGAAAGGCTTGAGACGAGCATGGTGAATCTGACATCACCGGCAGCGCGCAGGCTGTTGGGAAAGACAAAAGACATGGGCCAAAGAAAGATGGAGCCAAGACCGTGAATGATGATGACTTGTCGTGCCATCGTCTCTGTCTCGGGCAGCAGATGGAATGGCAGGCAGACAATGGGATTGAGCAACAGGATAATGATGTTCAGGATGCTCATGAGGAGATACGACAGCCGCATGAGGCGCCAGGTATACTGTCTTGCCTCATCCATGCGGTGTGCACCGACACACTGTCCAACAACAGTGATCATGCCAAGAGATATGGCGGCACCCGGAAGCACCTGAATGGTTGCCAAAGTGTTTCCGACGGCATTGGCAGCAATGCTTGCTGTGCCAAAGCCAGCAATCATCCGGATCAGAATCAGTTTCCCGAACTGGAAGAGACTGTTTTCAAGACCGTTGGGAAGGCCTACATAAAGTACTTTCCTGATCAGATCCGGGCGATGCTCGTAAGAAAAAAGATTTGGATAGGGAACGGGGATATCCTTTGTGCGGAGAAAGCGGGTGATGTACACACAGGCGACGGCCCGCGAGAGGAGCGTAGCCAGACCGGCGCCGCCAGCACCCATGCCAAGGCCGTAAATGGTAATGGCGTTTCCTGTCATATTGACAAGATTCATAACAATGCTTGTGGAAAGGGTACAATTGGATTTGCCCATGGCACGCAGAAGAGCCGCACTTGCATTGTAATGAGCGAGAAAAGGGAAGGAAAGTGCTGTCATCAGAAAATATATGAGCGCGGCATCCATCACAGCAGGTTCAATCTTCCCAAAAAGAAGGGAAAGAAGCTGACGGCGGATCAGCAGACAGACAAGAGAAAAGAGCAGGGACACAAGCAGTACCACGTAATACAGCTGTTTGGAAGCCAGACGGGCACTGGTATATTCCTTGGCACCTAAGTACTGGGACGTGATCACGGCCCCGCCGGTTGCAAGCGCTGACAGGAACTGTATAAGCAGAAGATTGATGGAGTCCACAAGGGATACTCCGCTCACAGAGGCCTCTCCGCAGTTGGCCACCATGACTGTGTCCATCATGCCAACCAGAACAACAAGAAGCTGTTCCAGCATAAGGGGCAGAAGGAGCTTGCGCAGGTCTTCTCTTGAAAACATGTTTTACCTTTCCGGAAACAACCTGTCATGAGAAAAGATGAGAGATAGGAAGATATATGATCGGGAGAAAAATGGATGGCAGCATGTTCCCGACCGGGATATGGCGATCCGAAAGCATGTTGATGCCGATGCCTGCGATGAGCAGTCCGCCGACGGCTGACATCTCAGTGATGACGGTATCGGTAAGCACAGGGGAGAGCCAGATGGCGAGGGCGGAGATCAGTCCCTGATAGATCAGGACAGAAAATGCGGACAGGCCGACACCGATACCCAGCGTAGAGGTGAATACGATTGCCGTCAGACCGTCAATCAGTCCTTTTGCGATGAGTGTGGCATGGTCACCTTTCAGAGCACTTGATATACTGCCGACAATCGCCATGGCGCCTACACAGTAGATCAGACTTGTCGTGACAAAACCTTTGGCTATACTGCCCTCCTGCTGGGCACCGGGAAGAAAAGCAAGTTTCTTTTCGATCCAGCTGCCGAAGCGGGAAAGCTGCAGTTCAAGGTTCACTGCGCATCCCACAAGCGTGCCGAAAGCCATGCACAGAATAATACAAAGCGTATCATTCGTACCCACAGCACCTTTGATTCCGATAAGAATGACAGCTAAGCCCATGGAAGCCATGAGGCCGTCCTTCAGACGGTCAGGGATACCCCGGCGCAGGAGAAGTCCGAGGGCTGTCCCCAAAAGGATCAGGGCAGAGTTAATCAGTGTTCCGATCATTGGATTCCCCTTAAATATGATGTAAAAAGCCCCGCCTCATCTGGCGGGGCCTATGGTTATCATTGTACGTTGGCTGCTTCCTCTACAGGATAGACACACACAACTTTCTTATCCTTGGCATGACGCTCAAAACGGACAGTGCCGCTTACCTTGGCATACAGGGTGTCATCCTTACCGATGCCTACATTCATACCAGGATGGAACTTGGTTCCACGCTGACGGACAAGAATGTTACCAGCCTGAGCGAACTGACCATCAGCACGCTTCGGTCCCAGACGCTTGGATTCGCTGTCACGGCCATTGCGGGTGGAACCCATACCTTTCTTATGAGCAAACTGCTGAAGATTAAGCTTGATCATGATTTTTTCCTCCGTTTATCGAAACTGTTAGGTTGTGGGGATATTCCTCTGCGATCGCTTGCAGTCCCACGCGCAGACTTGACATAAGCAACTGAGCGTGCTGCATCTGGTCATCTGAGAGTGGAATCGGAAGGGAAAAAGAGATAAGACCATCTCGGTTCCCCTTGAGGATGACTTTGATGCCAAGAAGTTCTTCCAGACTGTTGACGCAGGTGACGCCCAGGACAGAAACCGCTGCACATACGATATCTTTTCCGCTGTGTGCATATCCGGCATGTCCCGAAGCCCGGTAGGCAACCAGCCTCCCGGCGCTGTCCTGGGTCAGGGACGCATGTATCATTATGCGTTGATCGCGGTGATCTCAACCTTGGTGTAAGGCTGACGATGACCGGTCTTCCGATCATAGTTCTTCTTGCTCTTATACTTGCCAATGATGATCTTCTCACCCTTGACCTGAGCAACAACCTTACCTTCAACCTTGGCACCCTCGATAACAGGATTGCCGACCTTGATCTCGCCATCGTTTCCGGTGAGGAGAACGTCGAAGGTCACTGTGGATTCCGGATCCTGGTTGATCTTGTCAACGTAGATCACGTCACCCTGGGAAACACGATACTGTCTGCCACCCGCTGCAATGATTGCATACATGAGCGCAGCACCTCCTGATATAGACTCGCCGGGTGAGGTTTGTGCAACCACAATTGATACCTTCCCCGAGCGGCTTTCCGATGGATTCTAGCATGCTGAAAGGTACGTGTCAAGAACATTTTTATCAGCAGGCAAAAAAATGATCGAGTGTGCCCGGTATGTACCAGATCCCCTGCCAGCCCACGGACAGTGCTCCTTCGATATTGGCAGGTGCATCGTCTATAAACAGTGTGCGTTCAGGGATGAGACCGTATTTTTTTTCAAGAAGATGGTAAATTTCGGCTCCGGGTTTCATTGTCTTCTCATGGGCGGAAATGACCATGCCGTCGACACTTTCGTCTCTCAGATAGGCATGGCGCTTCTGGGTACGGCTGAAGAAGACGTCATTATAATTGGAAAGGAGATAGATTTTTTTCCCGTGTGCACGGGCAGTCTCCATGGCTTTTACACCTTCATCTATGGGCTGTGTCAGTTCGGTCCAGTGATCAAGAAGGTGAAGGACATCTTCCCGGAAAGCCTCGTCATCCCCGGCCATAGCGCGGGCAGCTTCCACCGGGCTGAGGGTGCCATGGTCCAGCATGACCCAGTAGGGAGAATGGAAAACACGTTCCATAAGGCGTGCCTTCAGTTCTTCCTCGTCAGGGAACAGAATCTGCAGCATAGCATCAGGGTCGAAAACCATGAGGACATTGCCGATATCGAAAACAACCGAATCAATGGAATCCCAGGGCATTGAAGCAAAGCGGTCATTGAGCATCAGCGACATAGGTGAAGCCTCCTGTTTTGTGGGGTATGGACCTGATCGGCACAGGAAAGCTTAAGCGATAAAACAAAAAAATGCAAGACATTGCGTGGGCAGTGCGCTTTTGTTATAATTCCCTCCGCCCAGAACCGGGAGAAATCATTTTCAG
>CAMNGW010000165.1 GCA_946538615.1 uncultured Clostridia bacterium | reverse complement strand
ATCTGGTGCATTGGGCTATACCATGCAGGTGGATGAAGGTGACCATTATCTGATGAGCCAGGAGGAACTGTTCAATAAGATAACAACACTGACAGGCGGACAGGCTGCAGAAAAGCTCGTGTTCCATTCCATTACAACTGGTGCCAGTAATGATATTGAAAAAGCAACAAAGCTTGCCAGAGGTATGATCACTCGCTATGGCATGAGTGAATTCGGAATGGTTGCTCTGGAAACTGTCAATAACCAGTACTTGGGACAGGACACTTCGCTTGCATGCAGCCCGGCTTATGCGGAAAAAGTTGATGCTCAGGTCGTTGAACTTGTTAGAAAAGCCAGAGAAAAGGCTGATCAGATTCTCAAAGAGAATGAGCCCAAACTGCACGAGCTTGCAGCTTTTCTGCTGCAGAAAGAGACGATTACCGGGGAAGAATTTATGCATATTTTACAATCATAATATCAGAACACAGCAGTCTGCTTCGGCACAGAAGCAGACTGCTGTGTTTTTTACAGACTTGTTGTTCCGGTATAGCAATCGCTTCTGTCTTCATGTGTTTTCCAGAACTGAAAAGATTTACAGCTGTGAGGCTGGTCATTGTGTGCGTACGATAAAAAAACAGAGATTTCAAAGGAAATGTGACTTGACAGCATCTTTTTTTCTTATTATAAAAAGACAGAGCCGAATAAAGGGGAGGGAAGAATATGTCAAAGGAAGCATTTGAAGATTTCAGACATTCATTGACAGAAGAGGAAAAAATCTCATTCAGTAATGCTATAACAAAAGAAAAGGATGCAGGAAACGACATATGGGAAGCATGCGCTGCGTATGGCAGAGCAAAAGGCTTTGATGTAACGGCTGAAGATTTCAGGAACGGCCCCAGGAAATTATCCGAGGAGGACCTTGAACACATATCAGGCGGAGATATGCTGTACAAGCCTGTTATTGATGCCATTATGTCAATGCTGCATGTGCATGACTTCTATCCTACCGGGAAAGAAGAAGAAGGGACACAGTACCTTTTTTGGAAAAAACGCAAACTTCTCTATAAATGCCGTATATGCGGACTGGAAGAATGGCGCGAAGAAAACTGATCGGGAGCGCTTACCATAATGAAACAGCAAATCCGTGAAGAAATCCGGATTGTTATCAGATATACATTTATGAAAAATAAGGCATGGCTTACCCGGTGCCCTTTACGCTGTGACAGTAATGATTTGTGTCGGTGATCCTATGTACAGTCAGGCCGGTTCAGGGCAAGTGGCAATTTCCTGTATGAACTGCAGATATCTGTCGCAGCAGACTTGTCATTTCGTGAAATATTCATTTCGAAAGCATATTCATTCTGATTGAAAGGAAGGATCAAAATGGCTGAAACGAAAGCCACAATGGAGTTTACAGTTTATGGAACATCCATGGAGAAAAAGATGTTTGCTCTGGTCTGTTCAAGACTGAATGAGGATTATTGGTTTGGAGAGGAAGACGAACAGGAAGACTTCAGCGTTTTTGACATTGAATCAGTGGATTCTGTTTCAATTGTTGAATATGTCGATCAGATTATGCATATAACAGAAACATTGGGAATCAATCCGGATTTTGAATTGTTCGCAAATGTTGATGAAGACTACGGTGAACATACGATCCTAAAAATCGCCCGTGAGCACGGAAAGATATATGTTCAGGAAAGCTCGTATAATATTGAAGAGTATGGTGGAGACTTTTCGGTTTTTGGATCTGCAGGTGAGGCAGATGAAGAAGGCGAAGACGAGGCCAGAGAAGATTTTCAATCTGAAAAGATACCGAAGAAATCATTTAAAGAATACTTTGATGAATGTGGGGCCAATGACTATGACTCCGCAGAATTTGAAGATCTGATTGAGGAGCTTCAGGAAGATGCTGAAGACGTGGATGAGGAAGATGCTGAATACGAATATGAAGACAAAGATGAGTACGAGGATGAGGATGAGGACGAGGACGAGGACGACGAATAAGTGAGATGGCTTCGTTGTCTTTATGCTGCCGTGGGTTCATTTTTTCTATGCCTGAAAATTGACCTTACTGCTGTGAATGTAATATTCTGATCAGCAAAAAAGTACGGAAAATAATCTGCACGCAGAGGAGAAGGGTTTCTGCCCTTCTTTTTTGCACTGCAGAAAAAAAGGAGGAACGCATTCCATACAAGAATGCCAAAAGGCATCCACATATGAACACCCTTCGGGACCTGATTTGTCCCTGAGCAAAGCAAATTTGAAAAAGAGGAATCCGATCATGTTGGATTCCTCTGATCTGTATATGCCGACTGTCTGAAGGGCACCGCATCAGGAATGAGAAGGAGACGGAAAGCAAAGCACATTGATCCCGGGACCACACAGATATGTGTATCCTGGAAAGCGGACACGGAGATGGATACGAGTTGGGACTGCATGGTGATATGCTGAATATCCGGACCCGCAAAGCGGACCACTGTGGAACCGTGGAACTGTCTGCTGTCAGGACTTCTTTTTTTGGCTGCTTTGCTTGTTAAGAGAATCACGGACCAGGGTTATAAGAAGAAACACTTGGGGCCATGTGGTTCTGTGCTGGCAGGAAGAAAGAGCGAATGGGACGGCTGGAACGCAGTCTGTGCAAGTTCCGGCACCTTCAGACCGCTTAATGTTCTGATGGCAATGCGCATGGGAAGGAAGCTGTTTCAGAATAGACTTCTGATTGCAGACAGGACAGGAAAATGCATTTGATCAGCACTGAGAAAGAGTGCCAGTTCATCATCCGCCTTTGCCATTTTCTGCCTTGTACACATCAGACAAAAGCATGATGAAAACTGGAGCCTTCAGACTAGGCCACAAAGTCCTCAGGGGCATGATTTTCCTTTTCTTCAAGTCCAGGATAGAAGCTTGCCATGGCTTCCTGTGGGATCATCGCGGTCAGCATAATCTCCATTGGCGTAGCCTCGAGGAGGCGAGTTGACCGGCAGTATGGGCAGTAGATGTTTTCACGGTTTGCGTGATGTGCCTGAAAGGTAAGGCCGCAGAATTCACAGGTATAATACATCTTTCAAATCCTCCTCGTTGTTGTGATTTGTGCAAAAAGGTGTAAGGAAAGCAGGCAAAGAATCAGGTTGGGGAAAGTACAGTTTTTTCAGTTCAGCCTTCAGTGTCTCGACATGCTTGGCGTTCATCGTTTGTGGGCAGCCATGATACATCAACTTTGGATGTTACCTGACCGATGAGATAAACATGGTCATCTTCTGTAAACTTCAGCGTAGGGAAAGCAGGGTTCAGAGAATGAAGGCCATCTTTCTGATACTCTTTAATATAGGTCTCATTTCCTATCATAAATGCGCCTATGCTTCCGGGTTTAAGCTCGGATGAAGACGGAACTCTGCGCACGAGGACCATGTCTCCGTCGTGATAAACGGGTTCCATGCTTTCGCCGTTTATGGGGAAAACAAAGTCAGCGGCATCAACAAGAGGAGAAGAGGCCAAATAGATCGGTTCAGTAACGTCATAAAAATCTGAGGGATCGCCGATACCCGCGGCAAGAGGACGGTCAACATAAGTCAGGCGCGTCATGGGACGGATCGTTCTTTGTGCTTTCAGCAATGTTTCTGTCAATTGCTGTACGGCCAGCTGGTGCATGGGCGTAAGAAGATCGAACATTCTATCAAGTTCGGATTTTTTAGCAGCAGGAAGGGGACGGCCAAAGAGTTCATCCATGGACACTTGAAAAATATCACACAGTGCAGGCAGAAGATTCAAATCTGGCCTTGCGCGTCCGTTTTCCCAGTTTGTGACCGCATTGCCGGTGACGCCAAGTTTCATGGCGAGTTCTTTCTGTTGCCATCCGTGTGCTTTACGTAAAGTGCGGATGGAGTCACTGACGGGTGAATGTGCAGAGGTGATCTGTTCTCCTGTTTTTATGTCGATCAGAGTATTTTTTTCGGATGTGCTGAAACTGCGTTTTGGCATCTTAAGTCTCCTTTCACTGTCCGGCGAGATGATCATAACACAATAAAACTGTTTTGTAAAGAGCAAAACGCAATAAAATGCAATTTATTGTGTTCAAAGGAACTTGTTGAATCCTGACAAAGGGTGTAATATGTGCTGCGCTCGCCTCCGGGCACATGAAAATTACTTTCTCAGGTCCATGGCGGGCAATCAGGAAGGAAGAAAAGCAACATGATCTATTTAATTTTAGCTGTACTCAGTTCAACACTTATGACGCTTGTGATGAAGTTTTTCCGTGTACAGCGCGGAAACCATTACGGAATGATACTTGGGAATTATATTGCATGCATTGTGATTGCTTTTATTCTGGTTCCTGACAAAAAAGTACTGTGGCATGCCAGTGCTTCAACACTGATTTGCGGCTGTATAAGCGGCTTTTTATTTGTCGCAGGTCTGGTAAGCATGCAGACGAGTATCGCACAGAACGGAGCTACGCTTACTTCAGCATTTGCAAAGCTGGGGCTTATTGTCTCTCTTGCAATGAGCATTATTGTTTTCGGAGAACGCCCTACGCTTTTGCAGTGCTTAGGGATCCTGCTGGTCATGGGCTCTTTGATTGTGATGAACCATGACAAATCTGATGGGAATCACAAGTCCTTCATGATGCTGATTGTGACCCTGCTGTGCTGCGGTGGCGGTGATGCGATGGCAAAAGTTTTTGAACAGGTTGGGCAAAGATCAGAAGATGCAGGCTATTTTTTCTTCCTTTTCTTGACGGCAGCCATCGTGACATCAGTACTTGCGTTTTCTGAGTATCATAAAAAAAGAAAGAAAATTGTACCGGTCGAAATGGCAGCGGGCCTGCTGGTGGGAATTCCCAACTATTTTTCGTCATCTCTGCTTTTATATGCATTGACCCGTCTGCCTGCCTATGTGGTGTATCCTTCTTACAGCACCGGCACCATCCTGCTTGTTGCCCTGGTCAGCGCAATTCTTTTTCATGAACGTACAGGCACCTGGCAGAAAGTCGGCCTCGTCATGATTCTTTTGGCCCTGGTCCTCCTGAATGCCTGAGAGGCATTTCCGCCTGCATTATGTGTACAGAGCACAACCCCCTAAAGCTGTAATAATGCAGCGAAATCAAACCGATGTGTGACAGATTCCGGCAAGAAACAGAGATGACTTTCAGATGCACGGAGCTTATCTTTATTCTTCTGGCACCTTATGCGAAACAAAGAGCCAATCCTCAAGAAAAGGATTGGCTCTTTCTGATGAGAACAAAATACAATGCTGGAGACTGTCAGTCACAGCGGTGTTTCAGTACGGGCGCTGTGCAGGAAGGCAGTAAAGATCGCATATGTTATTCTGGAGGTAGCGTTATCCGACGCATCCTATGTCTTTTTTTCCCTGAAAAGGTGCTGCTTCCTGTCCAGCCATGACTGTTCCTGTTTCCTTTTCATGGAAGATCAGGCATCCGGCACCACGGCACTGTCAGCAGGCGGTGTGCACAATGCCTTAACCCACTGCCCCGTCCAGACCACATTGATTCGCTTGTGTTTCCCTGTGAGGAAGTCGGGTATGCAATTTTTGCAACATCATCTGATGAATCGTGCTGACCGTGTGACAACCGGATCAGGCAAGTGCTTTTCAGCTGACAGGATGATCAACACAGGGCATGTCATTATTCCTTATACAGACAGGAGACAAAAGCACCCTGACGCTGGTGCAGGGTGACACAGAGCCGCTTCGGAAATTTTCTGTGGAGAATGGCTCACAGTGAAAGCCTGGGCTGATTTCTGAGCAGACAGGTCATCTGTCAATGGCGCGATCAGGCGCTGCTGAGCGGGAATGGATCCATAATCTGCTTTGCTGCAAAGGCGGGATAGGCAGGAATACCCGGATCCGTTGCCGGGCATCAGTTTCTGTTCCCGCAAGGGAAGTCATTGCCTTGCAGCCAGGCCTGGTTCCCGGCTGCCACGATGCAATCGTAATTTCCGTATGGGAATGCCGTGCGTGGGACTCCGGGGCATCACATCAGAGGGCAGGACGCTGCCGGATACACTGATACGTATTGTCCGGAAGAAGACGGAGCATAAGATCAGCCTCTGAGGAACAGCTCTCACACAAACGTGCATTTTCCATATCGCTGAAATCGACAAACTGTTCCGCACGCTGCAATTCCATACCGCTTTGCTTTTTTCTTTCAATTAACCTTGGCCGGAGAATGGTTTCATCTGCCGTGATGCGTATTGTGAAGTCGGCAAAATTCTTCAGATTTTTCCAGCCCTCACGCTCCAGAAGCAGATAATTCCCTTCAATAAGGAGAATGTCGCTTGTCACTGGGATTCTGTTTTCGACAGGGTTATGCAGGAGCCTGTCATAGTCGGGCCACAGAAAACATTCACCTGAGGAGGCCCGCTTTATAAAAGAATGGAGTTTGGGAAGGTCAAACGTCTCGGGGGCGCCTTTGATGCTCACAAGAGGTATGGTTTTGCCATCGCGGACCGTACAGGTTTTACAGAGGATATCCTGCGGCAGATGAAAACCATCCATGCCAAGCGCTGCAAAATTCCCGCGATCGGCAAGGAATTTGCACAGTGTACTTTTTCCGGCTCCGGGAGGGGCAGCCAGAAAAACAAGGATACGGCGCTTTTTCTGTGCCTGAAGATGCTTAAGATGGAGGATCAGAGGATCAATCAGCGTGCGGACCTCATCATCGGGATAAACAGCTTCAACAGGCAGACCGGCAATGGTGGTATAAAAAGTCAAAGAGATTACCTCCATACATGTGTGCGGACCAGGGGATCAGTCGGATTCCTCAAGTGAAGACAGAACAGAAGAAAATGCGCTTTCATAAGCATGCGCTTTTTCGGAAGCTTTCTTGATTTTCTCCACTTCCTGAGCTGCCTTGGGAATGAGCTGCACCGTACCGGCCCCGCCGATACAGCCGCCAGGACAAGCCATGCCCTCGAGCAGGTAGCCATTGAGCTTTCCGGCACGTGCGCGCATAAGCATTTTCCGGCATTCATCAAGTCCTTCAGCGTGTTCTACGTGGATTTCACGGTCAGGAGCGATTTCTTTGAGACAATTAACGACAGCGGAGGCAACGCCGCCGCTTACAGAGAAACCGCGGCCGTCAGCACTTGCGGAGGACGGTATTTCCGTTTCTTCCAGTCCGGAGAAATCAACTCCCTTGGCTTCAAACATACCCATGACTTCTTCAAAGGTAAGGACAAAATCGACATCGCTGCGGATCGATTTGCGGCTGGCTTCGAGTTTTTTTGCCGCGCAGGGTCCGATGAACGCAACCTTGCAGCCGGGGTGGTCTTTTTTAATCAGTCTTCCCGTCAGAACCATGGGCGTGAGTGCCATGGAGATGCATTCGGCGTATTTGGGGAACTCACGCTTGGCCATCACGGACCATGCAGGGCAGCAGGATGTACCCATGAACGGAAGCTTTTCCGGCACCTCTTTGAGGAAGTCTTTGGCTTCTTCGATGGTACACAGGTCTGCACCGATGGCGACTTCTACCACATCTTTAAAGCCGAGGACAAGAAAGGCTGCACGCATTTTTTCAGGGGTCAGTTCTTTGCCGAATTGACCGGCTATGGCAGGCGCGATGGCGGCATACACAGGAACATCGCTGCGGAGGGCCTGGATACACTGGAAAATCTGAGCTTTGTCAGCGATAGCACCAAATGGGCAATTGGCCAGGCACATGCCGCAGCTGACACATTTTTCCTGGTCTATTTCAGCGCGTCCGTATGCATCACTGCGAATGGCTTTCATACCGCAGGCAACAGCACAGGGCCTCTGCATGCGGAGGATGACGCCGTACTGGCACACACTCATACATTTTCCGCATTTGACACAAAGGTTCTGATCAATGGTTGCGCGTCCATGATGTATGGAAATCGCCTGTTTGGGACACACCTCTGCACAGGGATGTGCAAGACAGCCCTGGCACTGATCGGTAATCACCACCTGATTATCGGGACAGGCATGACAGGCAAACTTGATAATATTAATGAGAGGGGGCTGATAATATTTTTCCGGATGGACGCATTCTTCAGCCCCTTTGGATACCGGGGCATGCTCTGTGACATCCCTGAGAGGGAGACCCATAGCCAGGCGCATACGTTCTTTGACAATGGCCCTCTCAAGAAAAACGCTTTCGCG
>CAMNGW010000164.1 GCA_946538615.1 uncultured Clostridia bacterium | reverse complement strand
CAGATTCATGTCCCTGCAGGCAGGAAAAAATGAAAAGGTATCGAAATTCTCATTCTGGTGATTCCATGGCAGGCAGATATCCTGAACGCTGGGTAGAAGAAGTCCGCCAGCGTGCTGATCTTGTTCAGATTGTTTCCTCTTATGTGCCTCTGAAAAAAAGGGGCAGCAAGTACTGGGGTTTGTGCCCGTTCCACGGGGAAAAGACAGCTTCTTTTTCTGTGGATCCCAATCAGCAACTGTATTATTGTTTTGGCTGCAAGGCTGGCGGTACTGTCTTCCGTTTTATCATGGATATGGAACACCTCTCCTATCCTGAAGCACTTAAATACCTGGCAGACCTCCTCCATATGCCCACGCCCCAAATGGAGGAAGACCCGGGTTATCAGAAAAGGCAAAGCCAAAAAGAGCGGCTTCTCAACGCAAACCGTGAGGCAGCCCGCTATTTTCATCAGAACTTGTTTTCGCCTTCCGGAAAACAAAGTCTGGATTATCTGAAAAGCCGCGGAATTGATGATCATGTGATACGGCGATTTGGCCTTGGGGCTTCCAGTGACAGCTGGGACGATTTGCTCAAACATCTGACCTCACTCGGGTACACCTGTCAGGAACTCCAGCTGGCTGGTTTAATCGTAGTTAAGGAGGCTGAAGCAGCAACTGAAAACAGTCCTGCCAGGCCCAGGCGCCAGTATGACATGTTCAGAGACCGTGCCATGTTCCCGATCATTGATGCGCATGGGAACGTTCTTGGCTTTGGAGGCCGGATTCTGGGCAAAGGTGAGCCCAAATACCTGAATACAAGCGACACACCGGTTTTCAATAAAAGGCTCGGTGTATATGCGGCCAATCTTCTGCATAAGGAGCGTCACCTTGATCATATCATTCTCGTCGAAGGCTACATGGATGTCATTGCCCTGAGCCAGTTCGGCGTCCATGGTGTTGTGGCAACACTGGGTACTTCATTGACGCCTGAGCAGTGTCAGTATCTGAAACGGTATGCGCCCAAAGTCTATCTGGCTTATGACGGGGACAGTGCAGGTCAGCACGCAATTCTCAGAGGCCTTGATCTGCTGAGGGAGGCCGGGTTGCAGGCTTTCGTTCTGGATTTTCCGGATGGACTTGATCCGGATGAATTCATACGCAGGGACGGTCTTGATGCTTTTGAGAAACTGCCAGTTCTGTCTCCGGAAACCTACCGTCTTCGCCGTCTTCGCGACACACTCGACCTTTCAACCCAGGAAGGCAGGACCGCTTATGCAAAGGGTGCCGGACGAATTTTAAAAGGCCTTGAACCGGTTGAACTGGAAAATCAGATCCAGGACCTTATGCTGAAAACAGGTTTTTCTCGGGATGTCCTTCTTGCCCAGATTGAAATCAGCCCCGGTGCATCCCCTTCCCCAATGAAACCTCCCCGGAATGCTGTGATGCCCAGAAAAGAAGCAGAACAGACACCTATCCTGTCAAGCCGTGCCGTACATGCACAAGAAGAGCTGGTCTCCCTGTTTGCCACAGGAAAATTGCCTTTCGACGGTATTGTAAAAGATGAAGACTTTTCTGATCCTTTCCTTCTGTCTCTTTTTCAGGAGCTCAAAGACGGCAAGAAACCGGGAGCAATCGTCGAAATGCAGACAGCGCCCGGTGACATCGAACGTGCAAGCCGTCTGATGATGACCCCTCAGGCTGAGGATGTCAATCAGATGCTGCAGATGGTCAGGCAATCTCTTCAGACTATCCGTTTGTCCAGGCTTGATGAGCAGCTTGCATCCCTCAAATCAAAGCAGAAATCCTGTCAATCTCAGGAAGAGATGGATAATCTGACCCGTCAGATCATGCAGGTTATGCTGGAACGTTCCAAATTGGAAAAAAATCAACAGTCAGTCTGAAATGCTCCAAAATTTCATATCAGAGTGGTTTTCTGCGGTTTATCTGTCGCCTGCAGAGAAGGGAGTGGTTTCACGTGGGCATGAATCAGAAAACCAGGGATAAGGTGATCCATTCACTTGTTGAACTTGCATCGTCCCGCGGAAGTCTCTCCTCAGGAGAAATTCTTGACGCAATCCCCGATTCGAATATCAACGATTACAATGAGATCCTTAAGACACTCCAGGGCATGAACATTGAAATTTCTGATACGGACAGTAAAAACCTGATCCAGCCTACCGATATCACTGTCCCTGAGGGAATCGCATTAGATGACCCTGTCAGGCTTTACCTCAAGGAAATCGGACAGATACCTCTTTTGACAGCGGAAGAGGAGGTTGTACTGGCCAAGATGCTTCAAAGCGGAACCCCTGTTCAGCAGGACGCCGCCCGCAAAAAACTTTCTGAGTCAAATCTGCGTCTTGTGGTATCCATCGCAAAAAGATATGCAGGACGGGGCATGCAGCTACTGGACCTGATTCAGGAAGGCAATCTCGGTCTCATGAAAGCCGTTGAGAAGTTCGATTACACTAAACAATTTAAATTTTCCACCTATGCAACGTGGTGGATTCGTCAGGCGATTACCCGTTCCATAGCCGATCAGGCCAGAACCATCCGCATACCTGTTCATATGGTAGAATCAATTAATCGTATGATCCGTATTAATCATCAGTTGCAACAGGAGCTGGGCCGTGAACCGACAAATGCTGAAATTGCCGAAAAAATGGGCGTCCCAGAGCAGAAAGTTGCTGATCTTTTGAAAGTGGCGCAGGAGCCTGTCAGCCTGGAAACCCCTGTAGGTGAAGAGGATGACAGTCATCTGGGCGATTTCATCGCAGATGATGAAACTATGGCGCCGGTTGACGCAGCTTCACGTTCTGATATGCGTGAACAGCTTGATAATGCGCTGGAAACGCTCACGGATCGCGAAAAACTTGTTTTGCGTCTTCGCTTCGGTCTTGACAATGGCGAAACCAAAACCCTTGAAGAAGTTGGAAAAGAATTCCATGTAACGCGGGAGCGTATCCGCCAGATTGAAGCGAAGGCACTGCGCAAGTTGCGAGGAACAGGTCACGCCGGGCGCCTCAGGGATTATCTGGATTAGCCCCTGTACGTCTTTTCCGACCAGATACCCCTTGTCTGCACCCTTGGCGCATGACAATTCACCTATAGACTTTTGCAATAATAAGAAGGAGAGATTCCGCTTGACGTATACGACTACGGATGACCGGAACACGCGTTTTGAGGATATTCTTGAAACAGGAAAAAGCCAAGGTTACCTTACCCTGCATCAGATCAGGGATATGGCCAATGATGTGGACCTGGACCCTGAGACGCTCTATGATTGGGTGAAAGAATTTGAAGAAAGCGGCATACGGGTTGAGATTGATGACCACACTTCATCCTCTGTCAATTCACAGCCTGTAACTGATCCCGAAGAGCCCACTGCTATGGCCCTTTTGCAGGAGGAGGCATCAAATCCCCCCATCACGCAAATTCTCCCGAATGTTGCCGATGAGGTTAATTTGGCAGACCCCATCCGCATGTACCTCAAAGAAATCGGAAAAATTCCTCTTCTCACAGCTGAACAGGAAGTTGAGTTAGCCAAACGGATCGAAGAAGGCGATCAGACCGCAAAAGATGAATTGATACAGGCCAACCTCCGTCTGGTAGTTTCCATTGCGGGACATTACAATAACCGCGGTATGCAGTACCTTGACCTGATCCAGGAAGGCAATATGGGACTCATCAAGGCTGCAGATAAATTTGATTACAAGAAAGGCTTCAAGTTTTCCACATACGCAACATGGTGGATCCGGCAATCCATAACCCGGGCTCTCGCCGATCAGGCGCGTACGATCCGCATCCCTGTGCATATGGTTGAGACGATCAACCGTCTCATCCGCACAAGCCGCCAGCTTATGCAGGAGCTTGGACGCGAACCCACTACGGCAGAAATCGCTGATGCGATGCATCTCACTGAAGCCAGGGTCCAGGAGATCATAAAAATTGCACAGGATCCCGTCAGTCTTGAAACCCCGATCGGAGAAGAAGAAGACAGCCACCTCGGTGACTTCATCCCGGATGAGTCTGCACCCGCACCAGCTGATGCGGCCTTTTATGCGCTGCAGCGTGAACAGCTTATGGAAGTTCTCGATACCCTGACGGACCGTGAAAAACGCGTCATTTGCCTCCGCTATGGCCTTGATGGTGGCAAGTCCTATACGCTTGAAGAAGTTGGTGAGATTTTCAAGGTTACACGGGAACGTATCCGGCAAATTGAGGCTAAGGCGCTCCGTAAGCTCAGGCAGAACCGCACCATTAAGAATATGCGAGGCTGAGCATGCTTGATCATCGTCTTTCCCTTGCTGCTTCGCTTTACGATCCTTGTTTTATGGGATGTGATATCGGGACAGATCACGGTCTCCTTCCCTGTTATCTGCTGCGCAGCAGAATCTGCGAGCGTATGATTCTTGCTGATATCAGTCCGAAAGCACTCGCTCATGCAAGGGCTCAGGTTCAGCGTCAGCACCTGGAAAGCCGTGCTGTCCTTTCTCTGTCTGACGGACTAGATGCTCTCGATTCTGTCCCGTCCGGTACCTGTTCCTGCGTTTCTCTGATGGGGGTAGGCGGAGATTGTGCTTCACGCATTCTGAAAAACGGGACAGAGCGGCTGCATCAGGCTACGCTTGTCTTAAGTGTTCACACAGACCAGCATCTTGTCCGTGCATGTCTGTCTGAAATCGGATATCAGATTACAGACGAAAAGCTTTGTTTTGACCGCGGACGTTATTACATTTTTTGGCGTGCCGTTCCTGGTGAAATGCATCTGAGCCAGGAAGAGATGCTCTACGGCACGCAACTTCTTTTTCAGCCTTCTCCGCTCCTGAAAAATTATCTGTCTTTCCGCCTCACCGTCAATACCCGCAAACTCAATGGCCTCCTCAGTGCCAGCGAATGTGAAACAGATGACATGCTTGAGGCGCACAATGCCGTAGCATTCTATTCGGAACAGCTGAAACGCCTTTTCTGAATACCTGATGGAGGCTTATTATGTCGCTTCTTTATTCTGATATCTATGACTGGATCGATGCCTGCGCACCCTTTGACACGCAGGCTGGTTTTGATAATTCCGGTCTTCTGATCGGCAAAAGATCAACACAAGTACAAGGTATTCTTTTTGCCCTTGATGTAACAGATCCCGTCATTACGGAAGCTGTATCCTGCGGTGCCAATCTCATCATAACGCATCATCCTCTGATGTTCTCCTCTGTGAAACAGCTGCTGGAAGATGACTATGAAGGGCAATTGATCACCCGACTGATCCGCAACCGGATCGGTCTGATCAGTGCACATACAAATCTCGATCAGGCTCCCGGCGGGATCAACGATACCCTGGCCGATTTATGCCACCTGAATGATGTGGAAGGTGAAGGCTATCTTCGTGTTGGCAATCTCCCCCGCAGAATATCCATTTCGGAACTGGCTTCTGAAATTGAATCAGCACTGCATACTGTGGTCCGGATCATGATCTCTGATCCTGCTCATCGCATGGTTACCCGTATGGCAGTATCATCAGGCGCTGGTTCTGAGTTCTGGAATGAAGCTCAGGAAATGGGGGCACAAGTGTTTCTTTCCGGTGAAATCAGACATCACCATGCCCTGCAGATGGCCGGAAACGGTATGGCATGTCTTGAAGCGGGACACTTTGCTACAGAAGAACCCGGGCTTTTCCGTTTTGCGTCCGCTTTACAAAGGCACCTGAATGAAGTACAATGTCCTGTGCTTGTCTCAAAAACAGCTACTGGTGCTTACCCTTCAGCAGCTGTCCCTTGACGGAAGGGGTTTTCCGTCAGTTAGGAGGCCTCTATGGATAAATTGGAAATGCTATGGGCTTACATGCAGGAGGATATCGCAGCGGACCGGATCGATGCTGAGATCAAACGTTCCCCCCTTCGGCAAAAGCTGGAAAAAACACGTGACTTTATTCTCGAACAGCAAAAAATTTACAAAGATATGGATGAGCGGGTTTCCATCTCGCTGGACCGGAAAGACGCCATTGTCGATGCGCTCAAACGGAGCGAAGAACAATTGCGGACTATGCAGGACCGGCTCAAGTCCGATCCTCCTCAGGACGCAGAAAGCGCACATGCTTTTCTTCAGGAAATTGAGAAGAACCGCAAAACAATCTCCGGTTACGAACAGGAACTTCGCCATATTCATAAAGAGGGCAATGAGTTCGACAGCAAATCACGCAATATCCGTCACGATACAGCAGTTGCCAAACAGGATTTTGACCGCATGAAAGCTGTCTATAATACAGAGGCCAAAGAAAAAAAGATCAAGTATGATGCACAGCGCTCCAAGGCAGATTCCCTCATGCATGAAATTGATCCTGATCTCCTGAGTATCTACAACACGGTAAAAAAACAGATAACACCACCTATAGCAAAACTCGTCGATGGACAATGCAGCGGGTGCAACACTTCCCAGCCATCAGCTGCACTCAGAAAGATTGAGTCAGGTGCTATCGTTGAATGTGAGACATGCGGAAGGATTCTGATGAATTGATTCCGTTGCAAAAAGCAGCTTCTGGCTGCTTTTTTTGTGTTCAGACTATAATTTGTGCACGAAAAATACACCCATTTGGTTTCTGTTCCGCTATGATATAAGAAAAGGAGGTGTGAAATCTGATTTATATCACCGGAGATATGCACGGTGATCTGAAGCGTCTTACAAATGATCTTCTGCCCGTTTTCCAACAGTGGACATCTGATGATCTTCTCCTGATCGCCGGAGATTTCGGGTTTCTGTTCGACAGTGAAGAAACAGCCCAGGAGCGATATGCTCTTGATCTGATCGAGTCCCTCCCCTTCAGCATCGCATTCATAGACGGGAACCATGAAAACTTTCCATGTATCAGTTCATTCCCGCTGGTTCCTTTCTGCCACGATTGTGCCCACCAGATACGGACCAATCTCTTCCATCTTCTCCGTGGGACCATATACTCATTTGCATGCGGAGAAACCTCTGCCCGGGTCCTGTGCATGGGTGGAGCAGTGTCTGTGGACCGTCTGGCTCGTAAGCAGGGCCTGAACTGGTGGGAAGATGAAATACCAAATGCAGCTGAACGCGCAAAATGCCTTCGCATGTCCCATTTTCCATTTGATTATATTCTGACTCATGCTGCACCTGCCCGGATCCTTCTTTCTCTGGGAATCTCCCATCCGGACGCCTACAGCCAGTGGCTTGATGATATACTTGCTTCCCGTCCTTATCAGAAATGGTATTTTGGGCATCTGCATATGGACCATACTTTCGGGAACATAACCTGTCTTTTCCGCAGCATCCGGGATCTGGCTACCGGGGCCGTCATAGGCAAACCTTTCTGATTGTGATATACTTTACCGTATCACTTTTGTAAGGAGGGGTTTTCCTGAAACGGATTGGTGAAATTACAGCTGTTTCTCCAGAGGGGATTACAGTAGAATTCTGTCATTTGGATCATTGTGAATCGTGCCATGCCTGTGAAGGTGGACAGAATAAAGCCGAGCTGAAACTCGACCTTTCTGAGAACCATTTTGCTCATATCGGCGACTTTGCTGAAGTTGAAATGCCAAGCAGTAAACTCCTCAAGGCATCTGTTCTTGTTTATGTCCTGCCACTCGTTGCATTTCTGCTGGGTCTCGCCCTTGGCTATGTGCTTTTTCCGGCTTCACAGGCATTATCAGCCGGGCTTGCCATTCTTTTTCTCGGTGTCGTCCTCCTTTTTGTCCACCTCTCCGAGAAGAAGCGTGCTGCAGATCCTTCCTGGCACCCAACGCTTGTGCGTGTGATTCCAAAGGACCTCCACGACGGAAAAGCCAGGATATGATCACAATAATGTTTCGAGGTATGCTATGAGACGCTTCATTTGTTCTTTGCTTTGTATCTGCCTGTGTGTGCTGTGTCTGCCTTCCCTTGCAGATACACAGCCACAGCCCATTGAAACCATCCCCTATGAAGAACTCCCTCCGGCAATTGATGGCCAGTACCA
Organism: uncultured Clostridia bacterium; assembly: GCA_946538615.1. Classification (GTDB taxonomy): domain Bacteria; phylum Bacillota; class Clostridia; order Christensenellales; family Aristaeellaceae; genus UBA2943. Next base: position 173 of record CAMNGW010000164.1, on the reverse strand, counting down.
TTATCTGCTGCTGTGTGTCGATCAATGGACGGGGAAATCCTGGAATCTTGGCAATACGGATGGTATGGTGCTTGTGACGCTTGATACACGCGCCCATCGTATCATGCTGACGTCTTTTATCCGTGATGCGCTGGTACTGCGTCCTGACGGCAAAATCGGCAGAATCAATTATA
>CAMNGW010000163.1 GCA_946538615.1 uncultured Clostridia bacterium | reverse complement strand
TTCTTCTGATTAGCGTGGTCATCCCCATTGTCATGATCATCTACAACGCTTTCTTCAACGAAGGCAAGCTGGAGGTCGCCATGTTCGTGGAGCAGGTGACCGACGACAAAAACCTTGAGGCCATGTGGAACACCCTGAAGATCGCGGTACTGGCCACCATCCTTGGCACCATCATGGGCGTGTTCTACGCCTGGCTCCTCGGCCGGAGCGATATCCCCGCCAAGGGGCTCATGCGCGCCCTGTTCAACATTCCGTACATGTTCCCGCCCTTTCTTGGCGCCATGGCCTGGGACATGATGTTCAACGGCCGCTCGGGCTACATCAACAAATGGCTCGCCCAGCTCTTCGGCCTGAAAACCATGCCCATCAACATCAACTCCGTCTGGGGCATCGTCTTTGTGGAGGTCAGCTACTACTTCCCCTTTGTCTTTATGCAGGTGGTCTCCGCCCTTGAGCGCATGGACCCGACGCTGGAGGAGTCCGCAAGGATCGCAGGCGCAAAGCAGCGCCAGGTCATCTGGAAGATCACCCTTCCCCTCGTCAAGCCCGCCATCTCCGCCGGCGCCCTCCTGATCCTGACCACCTCCCTTGCCCACTTCGGCGTACCGTCCATCCTCGGCTATGCCAAGGGCATCTACACCCTGCCCACCAGGATCTACGCCGTCATCTACAACTCCGGCGGTTCCTTTGACGGCATCCGCCAGGGCGCGGCCCTCTCGGTCATGCTCGTGGTCGTGGTCGCCCTTGCCCTGATCCTGCAGAACCGCATCCTCTCCTCGGGCAATTATGACATCATCAAGGGCAAGTCCATGCGCCCCACCCTCATCAAGCTGCGCGGGGCCAAGTTCCCCCTGTTCCTGCTGGCGATCCTGACCCTGGTGCTCATCGTCATCGTGCCCCTTGTCATGATCGTCCTTATCTCCTTCCTCAAGGCCTACGGCCTGCCCCTGGAGTTCAAGAACTTTACCTTCGCCCAGTACGAAAAGGTGTTTGCCGCCAACGGAACCATCGCGTCCATCCGCAACTCCCTGTTCGTGTCCATCACGGCCGGCATCATCTGTATGTTTCTGGGCACCCTGGTGGCCTACGTGGTGCAGAAGATCCGTCCCAAGGGCAAAGGCGCCCTTGAAGTCATCTCCATGCTGCCCTACGCCATTCCTGGCACGGTGCTGTCCATCGGCGTGATCCTCGCCTGGAGCGGGCGCATTGCCGGCATCAACCTGTACAACACCATCTGGATCATCCTGGTGGCCTACCTGGCCAGGTACCTCTCCTTCAGCATGAAGACCTCATCCGCCGCCCTCCTGCAGGTGCACTCCTCCCTTGAGGAGGCAGCGCGCGTGTGCGGCGCCAGCCATACCGAGAGCCTGGCCGACATCACCCTGCCCCTCATCAGGCCCGCCATGGTATCCGGCTTCTTCCTGATCTTCCTCCCGGCCATGCGCGAAGTCACCACTTCCATTCTTCTGTACGGCCCCTATACCCGCACGCTCGGCGTACAGATCTACTCGCTGCGCGACGCCGGCATGATCCCTCAGGCTGCCGCCCTCGCTACGGTCGCCATAGGCATCATCATCATCCTTAACACCATTGTCACCAAAATCACCAAAGACAGGAAGGGGGTCTAGCAGATGGCTGATCAGATTGTTCTCAGACAGGTCACCAAGCGCTTTACCACCAAGACCCTCGGGGACATCGTGGCGGTGGACAACTTCAACCTCGAGGTCCATGAGGGCGAGTGCTTCTCCTTCCTTGGGCCCTCCGGCTGCGGGAAATCCACGACCCTGCGCATGATCGCGGGGTTTGAGGACCTCACAGAAGGCGAGATTGAGCTGTGCGGCACCCTGGTCTCATCCAGCAAAAAGAACCTCTATGTCCCTCCCGAGGAGCGCGGGCTGGGCATGGTCTTCCAGGCATTCGCCGTCTGGCCGCACATGAACGTCTTTGAAAACGTGGCCTTCCCCCTGCGCATCCAGAAGATCAACAAGACCGACATCGTGCGCCGGGTCAATGAGGCGCTGCACCACACCAGTCTTACAGGGCTGGAGAAAGCCTGGCCGGGGGACCTCTCCGGCGGACAGCAGCAGCGCATTGCCCTTGCCCGGGCCATTGTCACCAACCCCAAGGTCATGCTCCTTGACGAGCCGCTCTCCAACCTTGACCCCAAGCTCAGGGAGACCATGCGCTTTGAGATCAAGGCCCTGCAGCGCAAGTTCAACTTCACCATTATCTTTGTCACCCATGACCAGTCCGAGGCCATGGCCATATCGGACCGCATGATGGTCTGCGACATGGGCAGGATCATGCAGATCGATACGCCAGAGAACCTCTACAACAAGCCCTGCAACCGCTTTGTCCATAACTTCCTGGGTGAGAGTACCTTCATCCATGTGGTGACAGAAAACGGAAAGGCCTATCCCAGGGGCCATATGGAGCAGGCCCTCGACCTCCCCGTCCCTGCAGGTGCCGAGCGCGAGATGGTGGTTGCCACAAGGCCCAATGAGATCGCCCTGACCGGGCCCACTGAGGGCGGCTTTGTCACCCATATTGAAAAGCGCATTTTCCTCACCGACCGCACCGAGTACCTCGTGCCCATCGGGGACCAGCTCCTCAAGGTCCAGACCCCGCACCGCGTCACCTTCGCAAAAGGCGAGGCCTGCGCCGTCCATTTTGTCGATCCCATGTGGTACCCTGCCGACGACGAAGAGGCAGAGAAAGAGCGCGCAAGGCGCCAGCTTGTATGACCATGCACAAAAAAACTCCCTTCACGGGAGTTTTTTTGTGCACGCTGTGCCTCTGTCAAAGGCGCTTTTCTTCTTTTCTCTCCTCAAGCAGGGGATCTATGTCCACGAACCCCCAGCGCCCGTCGTAGCGGTCCCGGTAAACCCTCACTTCATCCGGCAGAGGGTCCGGCTTGTCATACAGGTAGCGTCTCGTGTAGGTCCGTTTTCCCCCGTCTGCAACGTCGTCTGTCTCGCACTCCACCACATAAGGATAGCGGCCGTTTACGCGCATGTGCCGGATCTTCCTGCACCCCACGACCCTGGCCATGACCCAGTACCCGCCTTCGTAGGCGAGCCTCAGCATCTTTCTCCTGCGCAGGTCCAGGGCGGCAAAGACAAGCCCGGGCACCAGAAGCAGGATCCCCAGCGCCGTGAAAACCGGCAGGATCACACGCGTATCCTTGGAAGGCGGGACCGCGACGCGCATCAGGCCCGTGATCAGAAGATAAATGATCCCTATGACTGAGAAGATCAGGCCGATCAGGCCCTTCTCTGTCCACCCGAATTTTTTCTTTTCTGCATTCTCCATGCTAAGCCTCCTTTCTCTTTTCTTTTATCTGTTCTGTGTGCTGCTCTTCTTTCCTCTTTCTCTATGTCCTTTCTCTGTTCCGCGGCGGAAAAGCCAGGGGCAACGCTCCGGACATCCCCCGTGAAATCAGACAAGGCGGGCTACAGCCCCATTTTGGTCAGGATGCCGTCCACCGTGACACCCGGGTGGGTGACGTAAAGCCGCGCGATCTGCTCCGTCCTCGCTTCATCGAGGCCAAAGCGCCCTGAGATCTCTTTGACGCTCCTGCCTTTCTGCGTCTCGCGCACCACGGTTTCCACCTCTTTGCGCACGTCCCGCCCGTCCTGTGCCGCCGCATGGGCAATGTCGATGCGCTCCACAAGGATCTGCCCCCCGCTGACTTCAAGCAGCGCCATGGTGATGGGCTGGTAGAACCTTCTCGGACCGCAGCTGCCCGGGTTGAGCAGCAGCGTCCTGCCCTGACAGCTCTGCGCATACTGGTGGGTATGGCCGCAGATCACAAGGTCATAGGGGGAAAGGTCCCCCGGAAGGTCCTTTTTCTTATGGGTCATATACACCCGGGGGCCATCCTCCCCGATGGCAAAGTCAAGAGAATCAGGAAGGTCCTCCGCCCAGTCACCGTCGTTGTTCCCGCGCACGGCGCGCACCGGGGCGATCCGGGCAAGGGCGTCGAGCACCTTCCTGGAGCTGATGTCCCCCGCATGGCAGATCAGGTCCGTTCCCTGCAGCTTTTCCTCCACCTCGGGCCTGAGCAGGTTATGGGTATCCGCGATCACACCGATCTTCACTGTGCCCCATCCTCCCTCTTCATATGCGCCCCGGTTGTCTCAATGACCTTCTTATAAGGCATGATCATGCCCTCGGTCATTCTGTTCCCCAGTTTCTTTTTCAGCTTGGGCCATCTCATGATGAGCCCCACAAGGTACATGGCCGCTATGGTGACCGGCTTTTTCTGGGGGAAGTCATAGAAGCCGTTCTTTCTGTAAAACCTGTGGTCCTCCCGCATCATGCCGCGCATGGTATAGATCAGGTCCCGGAAAATCTTGAGCCCGCCCGTGCCGTAAAAGTTCCGTGGGCTCATCATGGCCGACTTCAGGGCATAGAGGAGCGTCTGGGCAAGCTGGTCGATCTCCCGGTTCACATCGCCCTCGTCACAGGCCAGGCCGCACAGGAAATTGCCGCCCACCTGGCTCCTGGCCTCGAGCATCATCCTGAGGCTGGGCTCGCTGCTCAGCGCCCCGTCGATGAGGTAGCCCACCGGCTTTCCCATGGTGACTGTCCTGTGGCCGTTGCAGAACTGCCGGTCATCATAGAGCTTGAAGGTATAGCCCATGCTGTGGTTGCGGATGGAGAAAGCGTACACGGTGGCATCGGCCGACTGGATCTTGTCCCGCAGCAGCTGGTCAAAGCCATCCTTATAAAAGCATTTCCCGTCAGAAGCGCAGCGGAAGCATCCCAGGCACCCTCCCGCAAAGACAAATTCCTGCAGATTGATCACCCGAACCTCACAGGGGATCTGCTTGATGAACCGCTCAATCATCGCCCCGAGGCGCACGCTCTCCGGCGACCCGTCCGCAACCACGTCCGTGACCACCGCAATCGAATGGCCCGCCCAGGTCTCCTTGGCCTGGATGCCGGAAACGGCCGTTCTCAGAAGGGCCGACCGCCGGGGCGCGACAGGCTCGTACCACCCTTTTTTCATGCTCTCCAGCACATAGTCGAAAAAGGAAGAGGCCTCTTCCTGTCCCCGGGCCGTGAGCAGGTCATCCATGTCCGCGGACAGGCCCCTGACATACTTAAGACCCAGGTCCGCACAGTTCTCCTGGATAAAGGCATGGGCCGTCACGTCATAAAAATGCTTGGACGTGGAGACCTGCGTGGCATACTTGCCCTCCAGACGGGCGCCGCTCCTGGCGATGAGTTCAATCACCCTGTGGAGCTGGGAGGGGACAAGAAAGGTATAGACCGGATAGCAGAAGATGATCAGGTCGGCCTCCTCAAGCGCCTCCCTGCAGGGTCCAAAGTCTTCCTCAAGGCTGCGCAGTTCCTGCGCGACATGCATGATCTCAAAGTCATGCCCCGGGAAGCACTTCTGGATATATAAGATGGTATACAGCGTGATGCTGTCCTTTCCCGAGGGAGAACCGTTCAGAACGAGAATTTTCACAGATTTTCCGCCTCCTCTAAGGCATACTCGATGAGTTTTTCCAGGCTCTGCGCAAAGCGCTCATCATCCTCACGCGTGCGCCTGGCAGGTCCTTTCATATGGTGCTTCCCGCTTTGTCTGGCTTTTCTCGCCAGATGGCGTTCCATAAGCAGTGTATCGATATTGTCGTTGGTGTACCATTTTCCGCTCTGGTGGATCGCATAGGCACGCTTGCCTAGGGCAAGCGCCGCAAGTCCGTAGTCCTGCGTCACAACCAGGTCCCCTGCCCGGCAAAGATTGATCAGGGCAAGGTCCACGGCGTCCCTTCCGGTACCGACGGTCCGGACCTGGGCATAATCTGAGGTCAGAAAGTGGCTGTCATCGCAAAGAAGGACAGCCGGTATGCCCCGGCGTCTGGCAATCTGCTCCGTGATCTCCCTCACCGGGCAGGCATCTGCGTCCACATAGATGGTCATGATCTCTCTGTCCCCCTTCCCCGAGGCTGTAAAAAGTATAGCATGCCTTTCCCGGACCGGCAAATTTCCACCGTCCGCCGGGCAGTGCTGGACATAAAAAGTGCCGGAACATCCGGGTCACTGCAGCTTTGCAGGAAAGCTGCCCCGTTAAGGACGTTCTTATTGCAGTTTCCATCCTCACTGTCCAGGTCCTGCATGGTGCACCATGGATGGCCCTGAGTGACCTGATGGGTGATCTGCGTCCCGTTATGACAGGAACAGAACATGCAGCTCTGTAAAGGCCGTCAGGAAAGGATTCCCAAGCGGTAGCAAAAAAAACCGCCGGATCCTCTCCCAACCATCAGGAATCAGGACTCCCAACCTGAAACCGCGGCCAGATCAGTTGCATTGCGGAGTCCAAGCGCGTTTTTTCGCTTATGGAATTCCACCGCCGTAAATCTCCCTGTCCTTACACTTTTCACGGTTCCACTGTGTCAGGTTCAGCATCCCGAAGTATAAAATCCAAGAAAAACACAGTCTGTGTTGAATCAGGATACAGCAACGAATCAAGTATATTGGAGCCACAGAACATATTGCGGGTGTCAGCCGATGATGTCTGATTGGCTGTAATACAGACGAAAGACGCGCAGGAATCGGTCATATGCTTGAAAGGGACTGAAAAATGTTATGCCCGTTTATGACACTGGTAGGTGGGACGGAGACTGTCCATTCTGAGCCACAGATCTCAATGGAAAGGAAAATGTGAAAGTCGTCATTGAGCAACCCGTTCAGGGCGGATTTCATCCGGCTGTCTGCCGGCTGCCTGATTACAGGTGGGAAAAGACAGATGGATTCAATACAATTGAGCTCAATCAGTACCAGGAATTGCTTAAAAGTGTATCTCATGTTATGATTGAACTGGCCAGAGGCAGAGGGTTTGACCCTGTCTCAGGTTGTTATTCAGCACAAACCAGCTCATTACGCTGCCAAAGCTGCATCGCCGGGAGCCGAAGAAACCGCTGAAGGCGGCAGAGGGGAGCTGCCTGCTGTGAAGCAGCTGAAAGAATGGTTTTCCCCGGGCTGGTGTTGCCCGGACACTGAAAAACTGGCGGAGCAATGCCATCGGATTGCGCAGCAGCGGAGCATGTACAGATTTCCTGTCCACACGGGATTGTGACTTTTGCCATAAAAGCGGAGAGGATTGTGAAGATATGAAGATATATTTTGCGGGTTCCATCCGGGCAGGACGCGGCGATGCTGAACTGTACCACCGGATGATTGAATACATGAAAAAAGGCCATACTGTCCTGACGGAGCATATCGGTGATCTGAATCTGCAGGAGAGCATTACGGACCGGCAGATATACGAGCAGGATACAGCGTGGCTTCGTGAAGCGGATATACTGATCGCCGAGTGCACGAATCCGTCTCTGGGTGTGGGCTATGAACTGGCTTACGCTGAGGCGCATGGTATTCCGTGCCATGTGTTTTACAACCCGGCGAGGACGCACCTCTCCGCGATGCTGACCGGGGATCCCTATTATCAGATCCATCCTTATGAGACGGAAGAGGGTATTTATTCTGTGCTGGATCATGTGCTGCGATGAACGCCATCATCTGCCCGGACAAGGATGCAGCTCATTCCGGTCACGATGTCCCCGGCTTCCCCGTCATCCGCTCCATCGATCAGAGAGATCAGAAGATTGACCTTGCAGGCAGCGGCGGTGCAGAACTGGAACTGCTGATCATGAAGGACCGTCCGGCGGGGGTGAAAGAACCGGATGCTTATGGCGATTGCCGTTCGCTGTGGCGGACACAGCGGCTCGCCGCAGTCCCCTGTAAGCCAATCAGAAAGGATGCCTGTACGGGTAAAACCGGCGACGTTCTTCCGGGAGCCGGACGGGCTGCTGACAGAAATACACGAGTAAGGCATGCATCATGATATCAAAGCCCAGGATGGGCAAGAACAATGAATTTGCTGTGATTCGGAGGTGCGCATGATGGAAATGGATGGTATCCGCATGCTGATTGGCCTGGTGATCGGCATCGCTCTGCTGATTATGCTTGTGCTGAAAACAAAGGTACAGACTTTCCTTGCCCTGATGATCAGCACAATTGTGATTGGCGTCATCGGGGGCATGCCTCTGACCGCAACGGACATTGTGGATGCCGCAGGTGAAGCCAGGGCAGGCGTCAGTATCATCAATTCCATCAC
>CAMNGW010000162.1 GCA_946538615.1 uncultured Clostridia bacterium | reverse complement strand
GTAGACCAATTATAGCCTTATTTTGCAAGCACCGGTAAGGTCGTGAACAGTAACCGAATTCTCATTTTTCCAGTATTATTGTATGTCATTCCACAAGCTGACCTGATGTCCACATTCATTTGGATCATGCTGACCACTTTCGATTTAGGCTTGAGAACCTCAGCCAAATGTTTATAATCAACTTATTCCAGCAAAGGAGTAAACGGTTTTCCGTTTGATCAGTTATGCATTTCCGTGCTTTTCAGCTAAAAGTGTTCATCCCTTACCTGCTTTCTGCAATGCTTTATCCTGCATATGCCTATCTGTCCGCCTCTTCCGGCCAGCTCCTTAAACTGATTGATGCTCTGACTGTGACAGGGCTGGTTTTTCTTATCCTGGGTCTGGTGTATTCTCTTATGATCCATGGTGACTTTGATATCAGTGAATATGTTGCCAGACGGAGTCTGAACAAGGGAAACATCAAGCCTTTCAGGGCATTTAAAGACGATAAAAATGAAGAAAGAAAGGGCAAGTTCAATTACCCTTTCTTTACAGGTCTTCTTATGCTTATTGTTTCTTATATCCTGGCTCAGTTCGTTTACTGATTCCGTTCTTCAATTTCTTTTCTGTATTCTTCAATCTGCTCAGGCGTGGCATAGACAAAGTGGCCAGGCCGTATTTCGCGCATGTCGTAATCCGGACCGGTTTTTTCCTGAACTGTTTCTGTATAAACAATGGCTTCGCGCTGCTTTTCTATAATCGGGTCCGGCATCGGGACAGCGCTGAGAAGGGAAACCGTATACGGATGGACCGGGCAGGAAAACAATTCTTCAGTTTCTGCAATTTCTACGATTCTTCCCAGGTGGATCACAGCTATTCTGTCGGCGATGAACCTGACCACGGATAAATCATGGGCAATGAACAGATAAGTCAGTGACTTTTCATTCTTCAGTTTGTTCATGAGGTTCAGCACCTGGGCCCGGATCGATACATCAAGAGCAGAAATAGGCTCATCCGCCACCACAAGTTTCGGCTCCATAATCAGAGCCCTCGCAATCCCGACTCTCTGCCTCTGCCCGCCAGAAAATTCATGCGGGTATCTGGATTTGTGTTCCGGGAGCAGGCCCACTTCTTCCAGAGCCCTGTCCACTTTCTGTATTCTTTCTTCTTCCGTTTTGTAGAGATGAAAGTTATACAGTCCTTCAGAGATGCAATACTCAATCGTAGCCCTTTCATTGAGAGAAGCAGCAGGATCCTGAAAAATCATCTGAATATTCCGGATCACTTCCCTGTCTTCGCCTTTGCTGAGTTTGCCGGAGATCCGCTTGCCTTCAAATGTGATCTCACCATGGCTCAGTTCATTGATGCGCATGATGGCACGCCCAATTGTTGTCTTTCCGCTTCCGGATTCACCGACAAGAGCAAACGTCTCTCCTTTATAAATATCGAATGAGGCATTCTGGACGGCCTTAAAAACATGCTTCCCTGTTCCAAAGGAAATGTCCACATCTTTTAAGGAAAGCAGGACCTCGCGTTCATGCATTTCCGACATGGAAAGCACCTCCTTTGGCTGTCATTTTGACAATTTTCTCATGCAGGTTCCGGATCGCCTCAGGTTTCTCAACCTTCGGAGCACGTGGGTCCAAAAGCCAGGTCTTGGCATAATGGGTATCGCTCACCTTGAAAAAAGGCGGCTCTTTCTGGAAATCGATCTTCAGCGCCTTAGGATTTCTTGGTGCAAAAGCATCCCCTTTGATCTCATTGTACAAAGACGGCGGCGTGCCTGTGATATAGTACAGGTCCTCTCCTTTGACACCCAGCTGTGGAAGGGCTGAGAGCAAGGCCCAGGTATATGGGTGCTGAGGATCATAAAAAATTTCATTCACGGTGCCATATTCAATGATCTGTCCGCCATACATGACCCCAACCCGATCAGCCACGTTGGCCACAACCCCCAGATCATGAGTAATATAGATTGTCGTGAAACCCAATTCCTTCTGCAGGTCTTTGATCAGTTTGATAATCTGCGCCTGAATGGTCACGTCCAGAGCTGTTGTGGGTTCATCGCAAATGAGGATTTCCGGATGGCAGGAAAGCGCGATGGCAATCACAATGCGCTGCCGCATGCCGCCAGAGTACTCAAAGGGATAATTGTCAAAACGTTCAGCGGCATGAGGTATGCCAACACGCTCCATCATGCTGATTGCCTGGGCTTTGGCTTCTGCTTTTGATAATTTCTGGTGTTTTTCAATCACTTCTGTGATTTGCGAGCCAATCGTCCGGATGGGGTTCAAAGAAGTCATAGGGTCCTGGAAAACAGTTGCGATTTTCACGCCGCGGATCTGCGCCCATTCTTTCTCTGTCTTGAATTGTGTGAGGTCTTTCCCCATGTAAAAGATGGATCCCTTCGTCACTTTGCCGTTGGATTCCAGCATACCTGTGAAGGTTTTGGTGAACACCGACTTGCCGGAACCGGACTCACCGACAATCGCAAACGTCTCCCCGCGATAAAGATCTAAAGAAACGTCCCGTATGGCAGTCAGATAGTTGTCACGCACTCTGAACTGCACTTCAATATTCTTTGCTGAAATGATGATATCGCTCATGTTATCCTCCTACCTGTGTGTGCGTGGGTCGGTAGCGTCAGCCAGCTTCTGTCCAACCACATACAGCGAGATGGCAATCGCTGCCAGGACAAGAACAGGAATCCAGAATAAGTGCGGATAGCCTGTCATGAACGATTTGTACTGGGAGATGGTGCGTCCGAGTGATGCATAATTTGTGCCGAGTCCGAGACCCATATAGGAAAGAAAAACTTCATAGGAGATCAGTCCGGGAATTTCCCTGGAAATATAGGTTACAATCACAGAAACAAGATAAGGGAGAATGTTCTTCACAATCATGGTAAACGTCTTTGTTCCAAGGCACTTGCTGGCAAGGTTGTACTCTCTGTCGCGGATGATCATAACCTGTGTGCGGATAAAATACGCCACATAAATCCAGTCTATGCAGGTCATAACGAAGATAAGGGAGCCAAGCCCTGCCCCTAATACGTATGAAAGGATCATCGCCAGAAGGAGATACGGCACATTGGATACAACATTGTAGACTTCTATCATCCACCGGTCCATTTTCTTACTGAATCCCCATAAGGCACCAACAAGAATACCGATTACCATAATAATGGCAGTGCTGATAAAACTGACTATAATGGAATTCCTTGCTCCTGCCCACACGACGTCCCAGACCTCGTTGCCAATATTGTCCGTGCCAAACAGATGTTCCGCACTCGGTGGCAGATATTTCATCTCCGGGGTATTGATATTGGGCGCTACTGTCGGGTCATAGCCGGACTGGGTGGGCTGGACCAGGGCAAAGGTAATCAGCGCTATCAGAAAAACAGAAAGACATACTGTGACTTTGCTCTTAAAAAACGTCCTCCATACGGATTTCCAGTAGGAATAGCGGGGTGCAGCAATATGCTCTGATTCCTTCTCATCGAATTCCGCGAATTCAAACAGATTATCTGCTCTTTCTTCCATTATGATCTACCTGCCTTATCAGTCAATGAAATACGGGGATCCACCTTGGTAAGAATAATGTCGCCAAGGAGAACCGACAGAACAGAGATGGAGGAAAACATAAACGTTAACGCAATGATCATTACATTATTGTACTGATTGATTGCGTTAGGCAGCATTTTGCCCATACCGCCCACAGAATAAATAGCTTCTGTGATAATTGCCCCCGTTATACAGCCTGCGAGTGAGCTCGGAATGCCCTGTGCAATCGGAATGCTGGCATTCTTGAAAATATGATGCCTGAAAATTTCCTTCTTGCTCAAACCCTTCGCTTTGGCAAATTTCACATAATCCGAATTCATCTGGTCCACGACATAGCGCCGGATCCAGAGCATAAGCGATGAAATAGATGGCAGCGCGAGAGATATGATGGGGAGAATCCAGCTGCGCAAATCAGAGGGGCCAAAGGTTGTAAAAACCGACGGAAGCCCGAACAATGTCGTTCCCAGATAACGGAAAATGTAAATATACGCCAATGAGGGTACGGATGTAATAAAGATGATGAAGAGCATACCCAGCTTGTCCACAACGCCATCCTTGTTCCTTGCCATGGCAACTCCGATCGGAAGACCTAAACCATATGCAAGAAGCAAGGCAAAAATACCCATCGTAAACGACGTCCCTACCATGGAAGACTGGTCCTTAAAGGTGGAATAATTCGCATAGTGATCCGTGAACTTTTTCCTGTCCATACGGTCCAGGTTCGCTTTGTACGTCAGTGACCCAAAATTGATAGCTGAACTGCCTGTTTCTCCGGTATCAAAAGTCACCTCACGTTTGACTTCAGTACCCTGTGTGGAGAACATGACGGTAAGGGCTTCAATCCCCTGGTACGTGGGGTATGATTCTCCCATGTTGAGCGTGATGAAATTCTGGTGGATAAAGGGAAAACGCGAATCCGTATACAGGAGGTATTTATGATAGGTTCCGCTTCCCATGATGGCCAGGCCGCCTGTAGGTGTCCTGCCGAAATATATCTTACGTTCAAGATCCGGATTGTCCGGGTCCTGAACGGCATTGACCGTATCGATCCGGATCAGTTGGGAAAACCAGTTCACAAGTCTGTTGATGACAGGTATATCCTTATATGCAAAGGCACGACCGCTCACTTTAAAGTAATCAACCGTATAGCCCTTGGATGTATACAGCGCAATAAAATCAGCCGTCTCTTGCGAATCCGGTTCCAATGCTGCCTTGATTTCTTCACTTCCCGCTTCATAACGTTCCAGAAGATAATCATTTATCTTGACATAATCAAGATAACCCAGTTTTTTCCAGGTGTTATAGACATATTCCGTCTTGTCATCGGGTTTTCCGCCAAGCTTGCGGTATGTACTGTCTTCAAAGAAAATGTTATCTCTGGGAACAAGCGTATATACAAGGAAAAACACCACGACCATGATAACTACAATCGATATCACAGACCGGATCAGGCGCTTAAGGATGTACCCTTTTTTCATAATAACCCCAAAACCTTCCTATAGAAAGCAGAAGCCGGGAGAAAACTCTTCCGGCTTCCACCATCATTTAATCTGCTTGTCGGTTACTCGCCAGCCAGCCAAGCTTCTTTAGCTGCATTGTACTGTTCGGTGGTCACAGGTTGGCTCTGCAGCTTCATATACTTGAAGTAAGGAACAGCATTGTACGATGCCTGTCCGTAGAGTCCATAACCTGCAGAGAAAGGAACGACTTTGCTCACTACCAGGTTAGCACCGCTGGTTGAGTACGGACGGAGAATGCCTTCAGTCAGCAGCATAGCTTCAACTTTGGCAAACAGTTCGATACGCTCATCGCCCACAGCTGCAATAGCCTGGTCCATGACCTTCTGGGTCTCATAAAGACCAATGGCTTCTTTAGCAGCTTTGCCGGATTCGCTCTCGAGTTCACTTGCCAGATTCAGGCCGGAGTAGTTGAGCATGTCACCGTTGTTCACATTGTAGCAATTGATGTATGTCAGCGGGTCGCCGTAGTCAGGGCCCCAGCCAGCGCCAAATGCGAAGTCGATGGAGTTTTCTTCACCGGTGGAAATGCTGTAGAAAGCAGAATAATAAGCGGAAGAATTGCCCTCAAGGTAAACCAGGTTTACATCCACATACTCGCCAATAGCATCCTCGATGGAGCGTTCCATAGCAAGAGCAGCGTTCTTGTTATTCTCATTAGCGGCATATACAGGATAGTCAAGGAGCACAGGCCATGAACTGATGGTGTCACCGAGTTCTTCCTTGGCTTTTTCTGCAAACTGTTTGGCTCTCTCAGGATTGTACCATGCATCCTGGCTATCATTCAGGTTGATGCCAGCAAAAGCAGGCTCAAGTTCTTCAACATACTGGGTCAGAATGGAACCGTAGTTCCTTCCGTCGCTGGTGGTAGCAAATGTGTAAGGAACAAGTGTGTTGCGGGCTGCGTCCAGGGCTCTCTCTTCACCTTTGGTGATCGCCTGTGTTGCAGCTGTGGAATAGGCAGAATACACAGCAAGACGGAAATACTTGTTGAGAATGGCAGCCTTTGTGTCAGCTTTCTGAACATCTGTCTTGTTTGTGGTGGAAACGGAAGGATCATTATACAGAGCATAGGACTGACGGTCAAAGTTGAAAGCGCCCCAATAGGAGGTCGCGGTAGTCATGCTCTTGTACTGATTATCCTTGTAGAGTTCATCAGCCTTGGCAACCACATCCGGAAGAGAAGAGTTAATGCTGGTGGATGTGACTTCACCGTTGACAAACATATTGAAGTTCTGTGCCGGGTCACTGCCGTCATAATAAGAAACAACCACATGATTGACAAAAACATTGTCAGCGTCATAGTAGTTCGGGTTCTTGTCAAAGCGGACTTCCTGAGCGGATACAAGGGAGCTGAGAATGTAGCAGCCGTTGTACAGGATGCTGGAAGCATCTACAGCGCCAAAATCAGATCCTTTGGATTCAAGGAACTCAGCATTGATCGGCCACAGAATGGAATAGGTGGTCATGCCATCAAAATATCCGCAGCCCTGTGTCAGGGTGTAGGTCAATGTATTGCCATCAGCCTTGATTCCGACGTCATCCCATGTGCCTGTACCATCAATATAGGCCTTAAGTCCAACAATCAGGTCTTCAACAAGGGCGAGTGTTTCAGACTGTGTAGCTACAGCATGTTTCATTCCTGTGACAAAGTCTTCAGCTGTAACATTGTCGTACTCTTCTCCCTCACTTGTGGACCATACCGCATCATCGCGGATGACAAAGGTCCATACAGAAGCATCTTCATTGCAGGACCATTCTTTGGCCATGCCAGGGATCAGTTTACCATGGCTGTCCTGGGTCAGAAGGCCTTCAATAAAGTTGGACAGATAGTCACCATTGGAGGACTTGTTATTATACACATAGTCCAGGGTGGTAATGTCGAAGCTGTCGATCATCGAATAGGTGTCGGGGGCAGCTTCTTCGGCCGTGGCAAAGCTCATGCAGCCAAGCATAAGTGCCAGCGCCAGAATCAAAGCGAGGAACTTTTTCATAAAGCATCCTCCTCCTTATTTTATTGGTTCAGGCATAACAGCATGAACCATTTTGCAATTCAGACCACGAAACATCACGTGAAAATGCCCTGAAAAGAAATATTCTGGCCATCCCACAGTTCTTCGCCGTCCAAATTTTACAAATGAAAGTATAGCACCTTTTATCCTTTTTTTGCAACTTTATGGTGGAAAAGCTTCATATTAGTAAGGCCGTCTTTTATGTGTTATTATGTGCCGAATCCTTCTTTTGTATCAATATCAGCGCGTTTCTCCTGTCGGGGACCATCAGATCAATTCATTCATGATACAAAGAAAAAACAAAATCTTTGATCTTCTTTGTCCTTCCTCTTGTCTCATAATTCATCGCGTGCTATAATCCGCGATGGTCATGGTGAAACCTTGACCACATATAAGGAGAGACTCTGTTATGGTCAAAATCAATGTTATTTCTGGTTTCCTGGGTGCTGGAAAAACCACACTCATCAAAAAGCTCCTCACGGGTAAGCTTCGTGAAGAAAAAGTTATACTGCTTGAAAATGAATACGGTGAGGTTGGTGTTGACGGCAGCTTCCTCAAAGATGCCGGTATTACCGTCACAGAACTGAATTCCGGATGCATCTGCTGCACACTTGCAGGTGATTTCCAGAAATCAATCGATGAACTCATTGGTACATATCATCCGGACAGAATCCTGATTGAACCTACTGGTGTCGGAAAGCTCAGCGAGATTATTGCCGCTGTCAATCAGGCCAAAGAACGCCATCCTGACATCGAAGTAGGCGGAAGCGCTACTGTTGTTGACGCCGGCAAATGCCGCATGTATATGAAGAACTTCGGTGAGTTCTTCCTTGACCAGGTCAAAACGGCCTCCACGATTATCTTCAGCCGTACACAGAACCTCACACCGGACCGTGTCGAAAAATCCCGTGTCCTGATTCAGGAAGCGCATCCTGAAGCACGCATTATCACAACACCATGGGACGATATGGAACCCGATTTTATGCTCGAAGTGATCGAGAATGGTAAACCCATTGAAGTTACTGTGAAGCTTCACGATCATGACCATGATCACGATCATCATGACCACGACCACGATGAACACGACCACGATGACCACGATCATCATGACCACGACCACGATGAACAC
>CAMNGW010000161.1 GCA_946538615.1 uncultured Clostridia bacterium | reverse complement strand
TCTCTGTACTATCGCAATGTTGCTTCTCTGAATTCCCAGAAGATCAATCAGGCCAGCGATGTGTATCTTACACTGGTTGGTTTTGGCGGATTTGATTACATCACCTACAATTATGATGATGAGGCTTGGGCAGATTATATTGCAAATAACACCCTGGTCTATTAATTGGAAATTGTTTTAGCCTGAACACGCGGGCATGTGGGTTTTCCCTCATGCCCGCGTTCCGGTTTACACGGGAAGGTATCTTTCAGGAGGTACCCTCCCGTGTAAACCGGTATAGTGTTTGCAGATCTTACCCTGATTGCGGAGGTTGACTGTATGACAAAGTATGTCATCAAACGTATACTCCTTATGTTTCTCACATTATTCGTCATCACGGTAATGTGTTTTGTCCTCATCAAGTTACTTCCGCTGCCTGCGGTTCGCGAGATGGGCAAAGATATTAACCTGGTCTTAATGCGCCGTGAAAAGATGGGTTACAACCGCCCTATTATGGTCCAGTTCTTCCTGTACCTCAAGAACATTTTCACAGATTGGGACTGGGGTGTCGGTGAACAGATGTACGAGGGTCTTGAAATCTGGGACGTTATGATGCAGAAGCTCCCGTATACGGTTGTCGTCAACCTTTATTCCATTCTGATCTCCATTCCGCTGGGCCTTGGATTGGGTATTTATGCAGCCCTCAAAAAGAACAAATGGCAGGACACTGTGATTTCTACCATGATTATGGTGTTCATTTCTGTGCCGAGCTATGTATATGCTTTTCTGGTCCAGTATATTTTCTGCTTCAAGCTCAACTGGTTCCCTCTGCAGCTGGCTTCGCTGAGCCAGGCGGGATCGCTTTTTTCAGGCAAAATGTTCGTATCCATGATTCCTGCTATCATGAGCTTATCCTTTGGGGTGATTGCAGGCTTTACACGGTATACCAGAGCAGAGCTTTCAGAAGTGCTTACGGGTGACTATATGCTCCTTGCCAGAACCAAGGGTCTGACCAAAGCCCAGGCAATCAGCAGGCATGCGATGCGCAATGCCATGGTGGTCATCCTTCCTATGATTTTTGGTGAATTTATCGGTATTCTTGGCGGTTCTATGATCATCGAGAACATCTTTGGCATTCCGGGTATTGGCAATCTTTACGTCAATTCTATCAATGTCCGGGATTACAATTTCTTTATGGCTCTGAATATTTTCTACACACTTATCGGACTGGTTTCTGGCATTGTCATTGATATCAGCTACGGGTTTATTGACCCGCGCATCAGAATGGGGTCGAAGAAATGATGAATGAGACAAAGATGCAGCAAATTCCGGATATCCCTAAGGAGAAGTTCCAGTTTATCAACCGTTCAGAGGATATCCACGATGAAAAGCTCCAGACCAAAGCAATAGGCTATCTTGGGGACGCATGGATCCGCTTCCGTACCAATAAGAGTGCAGTTGTGGCATTTATCCTGATTATGATCCTGTTCCTCTTTGCCCTCATTGTTCCCGTGGTATCCCATTATACTGTTGGTTTCCGGGACGGCTACTATAAAATGGTACTGCCGCGCAACAGCCTTTTTGTCGGCACAGGATTCTGGGACGGCGGGAAGAACGAACAGCAGAGCGAGGCTGGCTATCTGTACCTGAATTCCATTGGGACAGAGAATGGGAAAAGTGCGGTCATGAAAGTATACGACAGCTTTCAGGATGCAACAGGAGCGACTTTTTATCACATAAGGACTGACAGCTACAATTCTGTTGGGTACGTGTATGTCAATCTGAGCGAAAATGGCTACAAAGCCCTCATGCAGTATCAGGATGAGACGGGTATACAGGTGATGTTCCCGCTCCAGAAAACGATGAACAAACATTTTGTCAGAGCGAATGACGGAGCCAATTTCTGGTACTTGCTCGAAGACGAGTCGCAGGGTACAACAGGTGCACCCAAATTGGATGATGCAGGGAACTATATCCCGAATTATCAGACATCGGATGATCCGCAGCGGGCTGGTTACACTTCCAGCAGACTCAGCGGGGATGGCAAGGATGGCGTGTGGTACACATATGCTCAGAAGAACCAGACTGGCTATCGCGTCCGTGTGGATTACAGCGAGTATTTCAAATATACCAATGGCTTCTATGCCTCTTTTCTCTTCGGAACAAACGTCTATGGGCAGGATATCTTTACCTGTCTGGCCGTGGGTGCAAGGTTCAGCCTTCTCCTTGCTATTTCAGTGGCTCTGATCAACTTTATCATTGGCGTGATCTATGGATCGACTGAGGGCTACTACGGCGGCGCTGTGGATATGATCCTTGAGCGTGTCTCTGACATTCTGGCTGACGTTCCGTTTATGGTTGTTGCCACGCTTTTCCAGCTGCACCTGGCAGCTAAAGTTGGTGTTGTCTGGTCACTTCTTTTCGCCTTTATTCTGACCGGCTGGGTAGGCACTGCGGCAAGGGTGCGAACGCAGTTCTACCGCTTCAAAGGTCAGGAATACGTTCTTGCGGCACGTACACTGGGGGCGAGCGACAGGCGACTGATTTTCAAGCATATTTTTCCCAATTCCCTGGGTACGATCATTACCGGTGCCGTGATGACGATCCCGGGCGTGATTTTCTCTGAATCCATGCTCAGCTATCTCCATATTATCAATCTTGATACATCAGCTACTCTGACATCAATTGGAACCATGCTCTCTAACGGGAGAGATTATCTGAGCACGTATCCGCATATCCTCTTTTTCCCGGCCGTCTTCATTGCGATTCTTGAAATCTGTTTCAACCTGTTCGGCAACGGTCTGCGTGACGCATTCAATCCATCCTTGAGAGGAGCGGAAGACTGATGGCAAAAAAACTAGAAGTCAGGAATCTTACGATTTCATTCAGAACCAATAATGGCGCGGTCCGGGCTGTTCGGGATATTTCCTTTGACCTCAATGAAGGCGAAACGCTGGCTATTGCAGGGGAGAGCGGCAGCGGAAAATCAGTTACGACCCGTGCCGTCATGGGCATCCTTGCAGGAAATGCCATGGTAGAAGACGGAGAGATCATTTATGATGGACGTGACCTGCTGAAGATCCCGGAAGAAGATTTCCATACGCTGCGCGGACACAAACTGAGCATGGTCTTTCAGGACCCTCTTTCTGCACTTAATCCTATTATGCGCATCGGAAAGCAGCTGACCGAGGCCATGCTGCTTAACAACAAAGAGAGACGGGCGGACGGAAAAAAGCGTTTTGACCATATGATCTCAGAACTCGAGAAGAACATGCGGAACGCAGATGTATCTTCCGCACATGAAATGTGTGAAGAGTTCAAGCATTTTACCCTTGAAGGGGTCAAACTGGAAAACGCCTGGAAAAACGCACAGGAAAATGCGGTCAGCATGGCCGACAATCTTGAGGAAATCGATATAGCCCTCCTTCAGAAAAATGAAAGGTGTGTAAGAGAAATTTGCAGCCATATGGCAGGGGATGCAAAGACCGTGCTGGACCCATGGCTGATTGAAGATCATACTGCTTTCATCAGTCTGACTGACGGTATAGGCGCGTTCGGGAAAAGTTTCTCCATGGACCAGGAGAGTCAGCTGCGTACGGCGATGGAGCAACTGAAAGCTTTTCTCATGGATATTACTGATGAGACAAAAGAGCAGCCGAATTTCTTCCGCATCGGCTATCTCCTGACTCATGGCGGGAGCGCGGACCGCAGAAAAGAGTCAGTCGAGGCGATCAACGCCAAGGCAAGGAAAGCCCTGGATGATGGTTTTATGATATCGTTCCTGCAGGCCATAGAAAAAGCCCTCGTGTATTCTGCTGGTGAGGCGGACAGGGCAAGGGCTGAAGCTGTCAATGTGCTTGAGGAAGAAACTTCTGTTTTTACTGAAAAAATGCTCAGTGCCAGCAAATGCAAAGCATCCGCGAAACGTGCTGCTGATGCTGTAGAGAAAGCGATTGACCGCCTGGCTCTGGATAAGGACAACAGGGCCTATGTTTTCCGGAGCAGTATGAATGCTTACATTGACCGCTATTTTTATGGAATCAAGCACAATCCGCAGGAACAGCGCAGATATGACCGGGACCAGGCCAAGTACAATCAGCTTGTCAGTAAGGGGAAATTTGCTCCTTCCGTTGTGCCTTTGAACCTTGTTGATATGGAAAAGGCAAGGGCCAATCTGGTAGGCACTTTGGAAGGGATGAAAGCACATTTTTCCTCATCGAGAGTGCAAAGCGGTGATCTGAGGACACAGGCCATTGCGCTTGTCGACTGGCTCAAGGACCGTTCAAGTGAATATGCCTACCGCTTATCCCAGGGAATGGCAAAGCACAGGGCAATCGAATTGATGAAGGAAGTCGGCATTCCTGAACCGCAGAAACGCTTTTCACAGTATCCGTTTGAGTTTTCAGGCGGTATGCGCCAGCGCATAGTGATTGCTATTGCCCTTTCGGCCAACCCGGATATCCTCATTTGTGATGAACCCACTACAGCGCTTGACGTGACCATCCAGGCGCAGATTCTGGAGCTGATCAACCGTCTGAAAAGAGAGCGAAAGCTTTCCGTAATCTTTATTACCCACGATCTGGGCGTCGTGGCAAATATGGCGGACCGCATAGCCATCATGTATGCCGGCAAAATTGTGGAGTATGGTACGGCGGATGATGTATTCTATGATCCAAGGCACCCGTACACATGGGCGCTGCTGGCGTCTATGCCGGACCTTGAAACGAAAGAAAAGCTTGCGGCCATACCGGGCACACCGCCCAATATGATCCTGCCTCCCAAAGGGGACGCATTTGCTGCGAGGAACCAGTATGCTATGGAAATTGATCTGGAGGAGCAGCCTCCAATGTTCAGAATCAGTGATACCCATCAGGCAGCCACGTGGCTTCTGCACCCGAACGCGCCCAAAGTCGAGCCTCCGGCTATTGTGACAGAACGTATTTGCCGCATGAGAGCCAGAGAACAGCAGAAAGCGATGGAGGGAGGAGCGCAGGCATGAAGCAGCTGAACCGTTTTTCTAAAATTCTAAAAGTTATTGGTATTGCGCTGATCTGCGTATCTGTGATCTTCTGGCTGTATGCTTTGGCGAATACCGGGGCCCCGTGGACTGCTGTGCGCAGCGCTCTGAACAATATATCTGTGTCAACCAATGCAGTGGACCGTCTCACGTTTGATGACAGCTATTTCAGTGCCTTGAGTATCTCTTCTTCAAACCGCGATAAGGATATTCAGAACAGGGTCGAACAGGTACGGCCTCTCTTTGCACGCTGGTTCGGGAGCCTGGAGAAGAATGAAGAGGCGCAGAAACAGGCCGTTATTGATCAGACGCTGGTTTATCTTGATAAAAATGTGGACGCCCAGGGTTTCATTGATGGCCTGGCAAGGCTTGAAACACTCAAGGAAAGCCAGGAACTGCGTACGATATTTGAATATATCAACAGTTTCGGGGCGGCCCCCAAGAAGGGCAAGCTGGCAAAGCTTCAGCCAGCCAGTCAGGAACCTTTTTTCCAGGAATTCTATCAGACATTTTCGGAAGAACATGGCGAGGAAGCGGGCTCGTGGTACGAGTTCATGCGCACTGTCAAAGCGATGCTGGAGAATGAAGTGTCTCAAGGCGCATCGATCCGGGATGTAAAGGCCTGGATGAATGAAAGTTTTTCTTATGAAAGCTATATACAATGGCTTCCGCAGGTGAAAAATCAGGAGCAGGCAGAGTCGGAGGCACTGTTCTCTGAGAGCCTTGGCGCTATGTATGAGAAAAAACTCCAGGGCGAACAGATTGACTTTGGCAGTTTTCTCCATAATACGGCAGAAGAAATCAGGAGACGGTATCCTGATCAGAACCTGGGAGGGGAGTCAGACCTTGAAGTTGCGGTTGCATCTGTCCTGCCTGACCTGATCGAAGATGAATCCTTCGACGGCAGCTATGGTGCGATTGCTGAAGCGATCCAGAAAAACGGCGCGGCAGGAACTTCATCAGTCAGTGAATGGGAATCGTCATACCTTACGAAATATGTGACAGACGAAGCAGACAAGCGTTCAACGATTGGAATTGTATCCACTTTCTGGATGATCATTTCCAAGTATGCGTATGGGTTTATAACGGGTCTTCTCCTTCTGGTTCTCTCTTTGGCTTTGAAAAAACTGGTCAGCAGGGTCCTGATTAATCAGAGACATGTAGAGGGAAACGATGAAAACTCGGACATTCTGCTGCGGGTAGATCATCTGAAGCAGTATTTTAAAAGCGGGAACAGCGTGACAAAAGCTGTTGATGACGTCAGCTTTTATATCAAAAAAGGTGAGGTTTTTGGACTTGTCGGAGAAAGCGGTTGTGGAAAAACAACGACGGGCCGGACGATTATCAACCTTTATGATCCCACAGAGGGTGATGTGTATTTCGATGGTCTCCGTATTTCTTCGACCCAGAATGGTCTGCCTGTCCTGAAGGCACAGCTCAGACAGGATTATGGCACACAGATAGCAGCAGCCCAAAAAAGAGGGGAACGTGCAGAAGCTGCACGATTAAAAAAGGAACTGCATAAAAAACTGCGCAAAGCTGAGGATAATGCGCTGGAAAGTGCTGTTGAAAAAAGCAAATGCATTGAGTTTTATCGGGAAAAGCGGCAGGCAGAGCTGAAAAAAGCGTATGACGAAGACATGAAGACGCTCACCGGGGCGCAGGCTGAAGCACGGACACTGCGCTACCGTACGGAGAGCAAGGTGGCTGCGAAGGATAATGTCATGACAAGGATGCAAATGATTTTCCAGGATCCTATTGCATCCATTAACCCAAGAATGACTGTAAGGGAGATCATCGCTGAAGGTCTGATCATCCGTGGTGTCACTGATAAAGAGTACATCAACCAGAAAGTTTATGAGATGCTGGAGCTGGTGGGTCTGGTCCGTGAGCATGCCGACCGGTATCCGCATGAGTTTTCAGGCGGTCAGCGCCAGAGAATCGGTATTGCCCGTGCCATCATTATGGAACCTGACCTGATTATTGCGGATGAACCAATTTCTGCCCTCGATGTGTCTATACAGGCCCAAGTGATCAATCTGCTCAATGATCTGCGGCAGCGGATGGGCCTGACGATCATGTTCATTGCCCACAACCTCAGCGTAGTCAAGTATTTCTCAGACAGAATTGCTGTCATGTATTTTGGCCATATTGTTGAAATGGCACCTTCAGATGAATTGTTTGCCCATCCTCTGCACCCCTACACAAAATCTCTTCTGTCTGCTATTCCTTATCCGGACCCGCATTATGAGAAAACACGGAAGAGGATAGAGTACAACCCGGCAAAAGCTCATGATTACAGCAAGGATCAGCCACAGTTCAGGGAAATTGTACCAGGCCATTTCATTCATTGTAATGAAGAAGAGTTCCAGCGCTATCTGCAGGAGATGAAAAAGTGATGCCAGGAAGAAAGACAGGAAAAACATGGATGATCCCAATAATGATCGGAATCTGTCTTTCTTTTGGAATGCTTTACGGCAGGGGAGGCTTTGAAGCCGAAAACCAGGAAGTGTTCCTGTCCTTACTGTGCGATGCTCTTTTCGTTCCGGGGGTACTCCTTGCCGGAACGGGACTGCTGGCCGTGGTATCGGGTGCAGGCGCATTTGATGCGCTGCACTATGGCCTTCAAAAACTGTTCAGCCTGATGCGGCGGGAAGAAAAAAGAGCAGCTCTTCCCAGGACATATTTCGATTATGTCCAAGAAAAGCATGGGAAACACGCTCAAATTCCATGGGCCCTGCTTCTCGTTGGCTTACTTTTCCTGT
Source organism: uncultured Clostridia bacterium (assembly GCA_946538615.1). GTDB lineage: Bacteria > Bacillota > Clostridia > Christensenellales > Aristaeellaceae > UBA2943. Next base: position 469 of record CAMNGW010000161.1, on the reverse strand, counting down.
GCGGTGCAGGTATTGTACTGATACTGTATTATCGTGTTCTGAATCAGATGTAAAACAAAGGAACCTATAAAAGCCGACGCAGGTCGGCTTTTTTACGAACAGATACAAACTGAAAGAAGGGAACGTATTGTACGCCTGGCCTTATGCAAATCAAAGCGGCACTGTCACAGAGCTTAAATGTGACATTCTGGTTCTTGGCGGGGGATTGGCAGGATGCCATGCAGCCATTGCTGCGGCAGAACAGGGCAAAAGGGTCATTCTTATGGAAAAAGGATCAGTGATCCGCAGCGGGTCTGCAGGAACTGGCTTTGACCATTGGGAAATGGCTTGTACCAATCCGGGGTGCAAGGTATCGCCGGAGGAAATGACACATGCGATCGTATCTGAACAGGACCAGTATGGCAATGCCGTGGCACATTATATTGAGACAAGAGAAGGGTATGACCGTCTTCTGGATCTGGAAAAAATG
>CAMNGW010000160.1 GCA_946538615.1 uncultured Clostridia bacterium | reverse complement strand
GGTTTAATTAAAAAAACAAAAACTTTGTAATTCCTGCAGGCAGTGGGGAAATGGTCTTTTTCAGGTTGAAAATGTCTGCCTGGAGGTTTTATCTCTTTTGAAACCGTCTGTGAAAACACGGTTTAATCATATATTTTCCTGCCTTTTGCATCATCGGCCCCCGAAAGCCTGTGGAAAAAAGTGTTAACCACGTCGCGCCATTCTCTGGCGTTAAGTTTCTGCTTTTCCATCCGGTCAAGGCAGACACGCGAATCATCTTCCGGCAGAGAAGGAGCGATCTGACAAAGGGTCTGGCTCATGGCATCAACGGCCTCGCAGCCTTCAAAATGGTCATCATAGATACGCTGAATCAGGGTTCTGCCATCGGACATGACAGCCTGATAGGGCACACGGTGGAAAAAGAGAAGGAGATGATCCGGGCATACTGCTGGGTCGGCATAGCGCTTCTGGATCTCCGGGGGATACTGAAGGACATAACCTGTGCCCTGAGCCGTTCTGTCAATTCCCACAGCATTGCGGTCCGCTTTATGATAAGTCCCCCAGCTCTGATATTCGTAGCCGTCAGGGCTTGGCCCATAATGAAAACCGGGATTTACCATCCAGCACAGCCCCAGGGGAGCAGTATATTTCTCATAGATTTCCCGGGAATCCATCAGCAGCTGGACCAGCTTTTCTTCACAAGATGCAGATAAGGATGGATAGGTGAGATGGCACCACAGCTCTGTGACCTGCCTGGGAGAAAGATCAGGCTGCCATGCCATACAGCCATAGGCAAACAGATTTAAAGCCGCAAAAGGGTGTCCGACATAATTGTCATCACGGCCTATGTTGGCTACTGCGGCAACAGCGGATAACTGTCCGCGCGGAATCTGGGCAAATGTTTCTGAGAAAAGTCCCGGCATACTGTAAATATCAATCTGATGGCCGGTATATTCCTGTGTGAGCTGAAATTCAAGTGCCAGATGGGTTTTCCTAAGACTCAACAGCAGAGGAGAAATGGGTTCCCGCACCTGAAAATCGAACGGACCATTTTTGATCTGCAGAAGGACATTATCATGGAAGGCACCGTCAAGGGGCATATAATGCTCATAGGCTGCCTTGGGCCTGTCCGTCGTGGTGTCCCGCCAGTCCTGCTGACAATTATAAACAAAAGCGCGCCAGACAACGACCCCGCCAAACGGCTCTACTGCATCACCGAGCATATTGGCGCCTTCAGCATGGCTCCTGCCGTAAGTGAATGGCCCTGGCCTGTGCTCACTGTCCGCCTTCACAACAAACCCTGCAAAATCAGGTATGGCGTTCCATATTTTTTCTGCAATACTGCGCCAGAAATCCTGGACAGTCTGGTCGAGAGGGTCTGCGGTTGGCAGACCGTGCCGGATGGGGAGCGCGAAGTCACAGGAAAGCATGAGCCGGATGCCAAAAGGTCTGAACAGGCCTGCAAGTTCGGCAACATCCGGCAGCAGATCTTCCATCAGGCGCTGTGCTTCGAAAAGGACATTGACATTGTTGATGCAAACGGCATTTATACCGCACGATGCAAGAAGTCTGGCCAGAAAACGGATGCGCTGCGGATCATAGTGCAACCCGCCATGATCGAAAAACAGGGACCTACCGGCGTAACCCCGTTCGACAGAACCGTCCAGATTGTCCCAAAAATCAAGCATCCTTAATCTATAGGCAGGTTCTGAACGCATTTTCAGGTGTTTTTTCCCTGTCAGCGAAGAAAACAGTGCGGTATATGCCCCATACAGGACTCCGGTGGGACCGCCCGTGATGATGTCCCCATCAATCTCAAATCCGTCCCCCATTTCGGGTCTGAGGCAGACAGAAAAGGAGGCATCATGAAACTGAGAAAGCTCCCAGCGGGCAACTTCCTCGGGCGAATTCAGGAGGGGCATTTCATTTGAAAAAGACTGTAACCATAGCTTGTGCATATCAATCACCTGTACCATGTACTTTCATAACCAACATCTGCCTGGGAACGGAAAGGGAACAAGCGGAACGCGGTCACCGCGTGATCGGAAGACGAAAGACGGAAAAAGACATAGCCATCCTTGGGCTCAAGGACGCAGGTTGAAACGCAGGGGTGCGCTGCCTGGCGGAGCCATTCGGTCTGCTCTGCGTTCAGCGTGTCAGGCATGCCCATATCCTGCCAGACTTTCAGCGGGTTCCCGTACTTTGTATTGACGGACTCAATAAGCAGGCACATGCGTGACTGCGCAGGGACTTTAACAGGTGCGCTGAATGATTTGGCTTTCTCCTGGCATATGTTCCAGAAGACGCCCATCACGGTTTCTCCCTGTCTGAGACAGAGAAGGTGCTCATCACGGAATACAAGATCGCCCTTGAGATGTGAAAAGAAAACGAATGTCCAGAACGTGGGTTTAGGTATACAGTTTGCCGCTGTCAATCCGAACCCGCCATGAAAGGGCGTTCTGGGAATGCCCTGTTCTTCAAACACATCGCCAAATGTCCAGTAACTGAACAATTGTGCGTAATCCCCAAGCTGAGCAAGGAGCCCTGCAGTAAATGCGGCGTTCATGACTGTGTCATGAACAGGACAGAAGGGGTTATAGCTTGTATTGAACTCTGTGATATAAAGCGGGAGATGGGCATGCTCCGGGTGTGATGCAATGACTTCACGTGTCTTCCGGAGCTCCTCGAGAGACTGTGAAACCTGGCACATTTTGTGGTATGTGTACCTGCCCTTGACTTCCGGAGTCTGCGCCATATAAAGGTGCCGGGAGATGAAGTCCACGGGCAAATGTTCCTTTTCACAATAAGTCAGAAATGTGTCAATCCATGTGTCGCAGCCGTTCCCACCGCATACGGCGGGCCCTCCGACGGCCATGCCGGGAACGGCCCTCTTTACAGTGAGAGAAGTGACTTTGTATAAATCAAGATATGCCTGAAGGTCCGCATTTTCCCAGAAACCGGGAAGATTCGGCTCGTTCCACACTTCTGCAGGCCAGGTTCTGACTTCATCTTCTCCGTACCGCTCAGAGAGATGTTCCAGTGTATGGAAAACCAGGGAAGCCCATGCCTGGGGGTCTTTCGGGGGTGTGGTATTTGCTTTGTAGTAAAAGATGGTCTGTGTCCCTTTGGCTAACGCAGAGGGCATGAACCCCAACTCCAGAAAAGGCTTCAGTCCAAGGGAAACATACGTATCCATGACACGATCCAGATAAGTGAAATTATAACGGACTTCTGTATGGTCCCCCATTCTGATTTCCTGGTAGATTCCCAGGTCATCACAGAACAAGCCGTGTCCGCGTATGTAACGGAAATGGCATTTTTCCTGCACCAGGCGCAGCTGTGAAACATACTCGGTCTGCAGGGCAAGGCTCAGCCTGCCGGTCCCGATACACATTTGTGTATAGTTCACAAACGGTGAACATGAAGCATCCTGAGACTGGATTATCATAGATTACCTTCCTTTATGGCTGAAAGTGCTTTTTTATAATCAAAAACCAGCCTGAACCCCTTTGTGGATGTAAAAAGTCTGGTGGGCACATGAAAGTCATCTCCGTGATGGTCGCTGTCTGCTGCAAGCAGCGCAGCAGGATGGGCATCCAGGAGAAAATCTGTCAGTTCTTTGCGCATGTGCAGCTTCTGATCATGCGGGCAAAGGACATACTCAAGCGGGAAAGATCCGCATGCTTTCCGAAGACTGTCAAGGAGCACGGTAACGGGTTCTGCTTCAGGGAAAAAGCACCAGGTCTCCGGGTTCCAGTTGTCGCCCGTCAGGAGGAGACGGTGTTCATGGATATAAGCCATCAGAGAGCCGGGCGTGTGACCGGGTGCCTTAAGGAGAGAAATATGGATGCCTCCAAGGTCCATCAGGGTCTCCTCGAGCTTGCCCGGGAGGGGCATCTTCTGGTCCAGGTAAGCGGGGCAGGGACGGATCCCTTTTCCTTCAGCCTGCCCAATCACCCGCATAGTATGCTGGTGGTCTGTATAAGTTGCGTATACAGGGATATCTTCCTGAGCCACCTGTACCCGGTCGAACCATCTTGCCCCGAGTGCATGGTCATGATGACCGTGGCTGAGCACAACCGTCAGCGGCAGACTGGTAAGGGAGCGGATAAATGACTGAACGTTCTCTAATCCGTAACCGGTATCAAACAGTAAAGCCTCTGATTCACCGGCCACGCACGTCATGCACACCCCCATATTGTCCTGGATATGGTAGACGTGCGGAAAGTATTCTGCTGCCTGAAACATATTACCCTCATTAAAAGATAAATCGCATGGAAAGAAAGGTGAAATGGGAGCCGGGTAAGAAAACCAGGGTCATTTTTGTTTCGCCGGGAAGGACGGATATTGTGCCTTCAGCTTCTTCCTTATCACCGGGGAATGTGAAAAGGGAACGCTCCATGTGGCCGCATGAATCCTCAATCAGTATGGTGATCGGCTGTTCTTTTAGTGTGGTGTGCCCCTTGACAGAAAGGACACAGTTTGTCAGGGTGCCAAAATCCATATGATGGAATTCCACGGACACATTGTTCCCGATCTCAGCGATGGCGCTGCCGTCAAAATGGAACTCGTCTCCCCAGACACGGTCCGCGTCAGCCCCCTTCAGAACCCGCTCTGTCCTTTTTTGCCTGGAAAAGACAAAGCCCTTGAAGTGTATTTTCTGGTCGGATGCAAAATACAGGTGCTGGATTCCTTTGAGAACAACAGGCAAATGCCAGGTTTCTTCCTGATAATGGTTCCAGATGCTGGGCTTCTGGTAAGAGAGGACGGAGATCAGTTCTTTGGTCCGCTCAGCATCCTGATTTTCACGGTGCAACCGTATATGATAGAGATCATTGTTAAGGGCAAAAACAGGGATAGTGATCTCATCTGAGCCCACATCGCCAAAGTCAAGCTGATGAAAGCCAGCCATAGAATCGCCGTCACGGGCAAAAGCAAAACCGTGTTCATTGCCGGGGGTGATTTCTCCTTCAGCCGCATCATATAACCCACCCGCGACAAACGAGTAGGGATCCAGACAGGGGGATCCGAATCCGGTAAGGGACAATTCAAGATGGGAGAGGACACGCGGATGGCCGGCACCGTTTGTCACGCTTGCCCTGAGATAAAAATGCCCATCGCCGTGTCCTGTGACACGGACGTAATCTCCTTTATTTTCAACTGTGGCGCAGGGACTGTCGATCCCTGCGGCGTTGCAGATCCGGAAAACTGGGGTCTCATTGCCTCCTGTCTGGGGCAGTGTCCTGTATGCAATATCCACAAAAGGATGTTCCGGCGAGAGCTCTGCAGAATCCTTTGCAGTCAGAAGGATCTTACGGATCCATGTTCCGGTATTGGCCGGGAGGGGATATTCCAGCGGCGGGGCACTGACTCCGGAAAACGATTCATTGACAGGTAATGTGATGCAGTCTCCTTCAAGACTGTCAGAAGTAATGGATACGGTGACCTCTCCGTGATCTGACAGAGCCTCTGCAATGATCAGAAGCTTGCCTGAGAAAAGGCGCTTGCTCTGGACGACATAGCCGTCTTCATCTGTGCTGTCGCCGTTATCCATACCAAGTAAGCGCGCAGGACCAGTCAGATGCACATAAACCCGGTCATTGGCATGATCAACCGGCACATTGTGCTCATCTGCAGCAGTTACAACCAGGAACGCAAGGCTACCGGGCGCCGCATCCTCTCTTGTGATGCAAAGCCGGACAGGGTCCCCAAAGGGTTCCCTGGTATCGGATGCAACGGCGCGCCCTTCGGCATCATAGGCCACGGCGCGCAGGGGCTGGCACTGATAAGGTATTTGCCACAGGGGAAGTGCAAGATGAGGATCTGAAGGATCGGCTGCTTTTCTTCCCAGGGACACATCTCCCAGGAAAAGCTCAATTTCAGGCTGGTTGGTACAGACGGGGATATCTATGAGCTGGCCCGGATTGCCGTCCCAGCTGACTCCGATATGGACGAAGGGTGCTTTTGTCCAGGCAGCCTGACACCTGTAGGCAAGATCTTTGGGGAAAACAGCTGTATCAAAAAGGCCAAAATAGGAGGAACGCGTGTGGTAAGGGGTGGGCTCTCCGATATAGTCAATTCCGGCCCAGATAAACTGTCCCATGCTGTATGGTGTGTTGAGATCGTCGGCAAGCATGGTGCTGAAGTCCTGGTGACCCCAGCTGGTCGTTGAATTCCCCAGCGATGAGCACTGCAGGTCTTCATCTGAAAGAACGGGCTGTGAGAAAGGAAAATGATAAATGCCCCGCGAGGATACCACAGATCCTGTTTCTGACCCATAGATCACCCAGTCTTTATGTTCAGCATGGTGGGCCTGGTACAGTTTTTCACCGTAATTATAACCTGCCAGAGAAAGTGTGTCGCAGCATGCCTGTGCGCCTGCCCATGGCATATAGTTTGAGGCAAGGGTGATCCCGGCGTGCCGGAAACCGTCATGGAAACGGACTTCATCGCGAAGGAGGCGGGTGATCCGGGGAGCGTTGGGATTGAGATGGGTATCCAGGATCTCATTTCCCACGGACCAGAGGACCACGCAGGGATGGTTGCGGTCACGGCGCACGAATGCAGCGATATCATCCTTCCAGCAGTCATCAAAGAAGCGTGCATAGTCATATGTTGTCTTGGGCATTTCCCACATATCAAAAGCTTCATCGATGACAAGAAAACCCATATGGTCGCACAGGGCAAGGAGCACCTCGGACGGGGGATTATGGGAGAAGCGTATGGCGTTGACGCCTATTTTTTTCAGCTTGGTGAGCTGGCGCTCAGCTGCTTCCCTGTGAAACGCTGAGCCAAGCAGGCCCAGGTCGTGGTGAAGACACACGCCATGCAGCTTGATATTTTCGCCATTAAGAAAGAAACCATGATCGGCGTGAAAAGCGATTTCACGGAAGCCAATGACAGCAGACAGTGACTGGGCCCCCAGATGCAGGTGCAAACAGTAGCACACAGGCGAGTCCGGCGACCACGCCGTAACCTGCAGGTCTGAAAATGAAAACGGGATCAATGGGGAGGAATCGGCAGAAAAGGAAGCAGAAGCAATGGTAACACCCTTTTCATCAGTAAGCTCAGCAGTCAGGCAGTCGCTTGTGCTGGGGCCTTTCCATTCAACTGTCCCGCTGAGGGACCATCCGTTTTCCAGATGCTTTGTGCTACTGGCAATGGAATCGGGGACGAGGAAGCGTTCGGGCAGGCAGAGAAGTTCCACGTCCCGGAAAATCCCAGCGCCTGAGTACCAGCGGGAATTCGGCGAACGGAAGCGGACACATACTTCTAGCTGATTTGTGCCGTCATGTACCAGAGCAGTCAGGTCCAGCCAGAAGGGTGTATACCCGTAGGCATGGGAACCGGCTTTTTTTCCATTGATATAGACAGTGCAATCCATGTACACACCGTCAAAATGAAGAAAAATACGGCCGCTGAGGTCCTGCTGGCGGATTTCTATTGTGCGCCTGTACCAGCCGTCCCCATCTGCATTCCCGTTGATCCGTGAAATTTGCCAGTCGTGAGGAACACTGACAGGTACAAAATCAGCCTCCTTGACATCAGCATAAGGCGTATCTGAAGGAAGAAGAGCAAAGAGCCAATCCTGTCTAAGAAGCATAATGTCCTCCAAATCCGTGCCGGTTTCAGCTCTTTTCTGGAACCGGACAGCTTGATTATTTGTTATTTTCCTCGAGCCTGCACAGTGCTTTAGCTACCTCGGTGCCAATGGCCACGTTGTTATAAACCAGCTGAATATTTGCTTCAAGGCTTGCGCCGCCTGTCAGCTTCTGGATTTTGTCGAGAAGGAACGGGGTGATATTTTTCCCTTTGATGCCAAGCTTTTCACATTCCTGTATGGCAGCGTCAATATTGGCATTGATATAATCAAGGTCCATTGCATACTTTTCGGGGATCGGGTTAGCCAGCAGCATGCCGCCTTTGAGCCCGCAGGCGAGTTTGGCGGCAAACGCGCGGGCCACATCTTCCGCATCTTCCATTTCATAATCCAGCTGGAAGCCGGAATGTGTAGTATAGAAAGCTGGCATTTCTTTTGTTTTATAGCCCAATACCGGTACACCTTTGGTTTCAAGGTATTCAAGTGTCAGCCCGATATCAAGAATGGACTTGCAGCCGGCACATACCACGAGCACGGGGGTCTGTGCAAGTTCTTCCAGGTCAGCGGAGATGTCCATGGTGACCTCGGCCCCGCGGTGCACGCCGCCGATGCCGCCTGTGGCAAAAACGCGGATCCCGGCAAGCGATGCGGCAATCATTGTGGTAGTCACCGTTG
>CAMNGW010000159.1 GCA_946538615.1 uncultured Clostridia bacterium | reverse complement strand
TTGTTCCATACAAGAGAAATCATGCCTGTCTGCTGCGCATACAGAGTGTAATTATCATCGGCCTCGACCCGGGCAAGATTGGCATCGGTTACCTTGACAGCAAAATCAAAGTCTCCGGCAAACAAACCGTTTACACGTGTGTCAGCATCCTTGGTGATATAGTACATAAGTGTGGGCGTATAAGCATGCTTGTAGCCCCAAAGACCGTTAAGCTCTGTATCAGGGTCCCCATAGGGTGCATAGTCATCAAAGCGCTCCAGACGGACATACTGGTCCACGGCCCATTCCGCAAACTTGTAAGGCCCTGTACCAATCAGATATTCTGCCGGGATCATACCTGTTTCGGCATTCTCTGCCTCAATCGATTCTGTGGGATAAATCACTGCACACTGGGAAGCTCCTGCAAGCATGTCCAGCATCATAACTGCACTGTTGGCAAGCGTAATGCTTACTGTGTAATCATCGTCAGCCACGAACCGGCTTTCACCTACCATATTGCGGACCGTGGAGAAACTTTCGATCCAGCGGTTCAAAGAAGCTGTCACGTCTGCACTTGTCATTTCCTTGCCATTGTGGAATTTGACACCCTTGCGCAGATGGAACACAAAAGCCGAATTGTTCTCATTGACCTCATAGGATTCTGCCAGTTCCTCACCAATGGAACCATCGGCCTTGAGGGTAACCAGCTGCTCCATAACTGTTCCGCGGAGCATGTTTCTCGCATTGACTGAAGTGTCCTTGTGCAGGTCATAGGATGTTGCCTGGTTGTCATCAGCGATCCGGATCACATCCGCATATTCCTCTGCATTTGCCACGCCCATACACATCAGCATCATGAGGGCCAGTACAAAAGCTGACATTTTCTGCCATTTACTCATAAAAAACCTCCAAAATCAAATTGCGGTAAACCGCTGGGAGTATACAGGACACAGTTCTTAAAGTCAACAGTTATCCCGAACATTTTATTGATGTGCCATGTTTTTGTTCGTAATATTCATATGTTCCATGATAAAACGCCATGTTCCATACAGAACATGGCGAAGTTCATGACAGAGGGACATCGAACCTGCGGAGTTTCTCCATGAGGATATCGACCTCTTCGCGGGGAGACTGCGTCTCCTCCATGGTTTTACGGATAGACTGCATTTCCAGATCATTCTGATTGATGGATTCTGCGCATTGTTCCAGCCGTCTGAGCAATTCAGTATTGTCCATGTCTTTTTTGTACCGGATTTCATGCTCAAGCGTGGCCCAAAAATCCATAGCGATTGTCCTCAGCTGGATCTCCACCTTTGGATTGCGCACCCCTTCCGGTAAAAACACAGGTACCGATACAATCAGGTGGACGCTCCGGTAACCGCTGGGTTTGGGGTCTGAGATATAATCCTTTCTCTCAAGAAGATGAATATCCTCCTGCTTGAGCAGAAGTTCCTCCACTTTATAAATATCATCAATATAGCCACAGATCACCCTCACACCAGCAATATCCGATACATAATTTTCCATGTTACGGGTACTTGGCTGAATCTTCTTACGGGCAAGTTTTTCCAGAATGCTGGTCTGGCTTTTCAGACGCGTTTTGATCGTCAGGATCGGATTGCGGTTATATGTCATTTTGAACTGGTTATCCAGGATTTCAAGTTTCGTTCTGACTATTTTCATAGCTGATGAGCATGAAAACATGAGCTGTTTGTACTCCAGCATGACATCAAGGACATTATTTGCACCAACCATCAGCATGCCCATCAGCTGTTCATTAGGAATAAAGTCCTCTCCCTCACCAGAAAGAAAAGAGGTCAGCGAAACATTGTCCGGTGTTTTATTTTCCATGGCTTCTCACCCCTTTGACATGATTCTTACCTGTTTCGTCCTGTCTTTCTCAGTTCTTCGAGAAAACCCGGGAGAAAAAAACTGATCATCTCGGCAAAAGAAAGTCCCGCCTTCTGTGCGATATTTTCTGAAGAAGCACTGCTCCAAAGAACTGATTTCATCATAGCAAATACCCTGTATGTGCAGTCGTAATTTCTCCTTTTCCATATCGTAAGTGTTCTTGGACCAGGCACACTCAGCATATATTGATCCTGAAATGGCATAATGAGCTCCTTTCTGTGCAGACTCCTGACGGATCTATCTTTGCACAGTTTTGTGAACACGACATGAATATTGTGTGATACGTTCTCATATCTTCCATATTCGACTTGCAGCAGCAGAATCCCTGCTAAGGGAAAATCAATCCAGGTCAAAAATTCCTCCTTCAAGTGCACTTCGCGCCGCTAAAATGTAACGGCTTGTATCAAGTGGGTCCACACCGCGTCTGGGGCATGTCGCCCCCAGTTCCAGGGGGCACTCTTCATAACCATCAAGCTGAACGCTCATGCCGCCCTTACCGCGGGTTACTCCCGAAAGCGTTGTCGCGTAATCCATACTGGTGGAAAGCGGTACAAGGGCTGTCAGGACCACGCGTTCACCATCTGACTGCGTGTCAATTGCCTTACCCCGCATAGCAGCAATATCGCTCATCACCCGACCTACACATTCTCCGGGCAGGAAAAACCTGATTCTAAGGATCGGTTCAAGGAGTACCGTTCCCCCTCGCTCAAGCCCATCCTGGATCGCCCAGGGGGTAGCCACAATAAAATCCAGAGGATGGGTATGGAACTGATGGTGATTGCCATCAATAAGCGTAATGTCCACGTCGGTTACAGGCCAACCCAGGCGTCCTTGTTTGAGTGCCAGGGGAAGGGCCTGTCTCACCTGATTCTGATACCCCTCAAGAATCTGCCTTGAAGGCACAATGGAAGAAAAATGCACCCCGCTGCCCCTTGGTGACGGACGCATATCGAATTTCAGAACGGCCCAGCAGGGTTTAGGCATCGTATAAGCACAAAAACCAACCGTTTCCCTTGACAGTGTTTCACGGTACATGACAGCAGGTTTCATGAACCGGACCTTCAGCCCATAACGGTTGAGAAATTCTTCTTCAAGAATCTCCTGCTGGACAGTACCCATCACATGAAAACGGAGTTCTCCCAGTGACTTTGAATATGTCGCCTGTAAAAGAGGATCTTCTTCAGATAACTCCATGGCGGCCTGTCGCAGCTTTTCCATTTCTTCCGGTTTTTCCGGTTCCAGACGTACCGTCAGAAGCGGTGTACGGAACGCACCGGGTGTAATCTGTCGCGGCAAATCTTCTGTCTTCCCAAAAATATGTCCTACGGGAAGGTGTCCCAGTCCATAGACCACGCCAATTTCACCTGCACGCAGAATCCCCAGGTCCTCTCCATCCACGCTTCTGATTTGTGAGATTTTCTGGCTCACATGGCTGCGAATCCCAGTTGCCGGATCAAAGCGGCCAGGCAAATCAATGCTCTGCCTGCTCACCATCTCACCGCCAAACAGACGTACCACCACGCCCCTTCCCAGGACACGGTCCTTTACACTCGCAAAAGCGACACCGCTGAATGTGGGGCTGACAGAAGGAGCTGGAAGGTCCTCAATCACACTGTCAAGCAGTCCCTGGACACCTTCACCTGTCAGCGCTGAACCTGTCCGCACCGGAAACACCCTGCCAGATCTGGCAAGTCTGTGAAAGCTTGACATCAGTTCATGTTCCGGTATCGTGCTGCCTTCAAGATATTTTTCCATGATAGCGTCATCTTCGTCTGCTGTCACTTCCATAACTTGGTCCAGCTGATTGATAAAGACTGCTTTCCTGGTCAGGCGCCTTCTGATCTGATCCATGACGTGCCCCGCATCTGCTCCTGGCCTGTCCATTTTATTGATAAAAAATACAACAGGAATGCCATTTCGGCTGAAAGCATCAAACAGCAATTCCGTCTGCAGCTGCAATCCTTCCACACCGCATACAACAAGGACAGCACCATCCAGGGCCCATATAGATTCCTCGATCTCAGCGCTGAAATCCGTGTGGCCAGGCGTATCAATCAGGTTGATCTGACAGTTTTTCCATATGATACGGACACAGTTTGCCTTAACGGAAATGCCCCTGCGCTTTTCCACGTCAAGCGTATCAGTGTGTGCCGTCCCCCTGTCCACGCTCCCGATTTCACGGATTTTTCCTGTCAACAGTAAAATCTGTTCAGAAAGCGTAGTCTTTCCGGCGTCAACATGGGCAAATATGCCCAAATTCCTGTATTCCATCATTTTCCCCTGCCTGTACAGAAATTTCTTTGCCTGAGCAGTAAGAGTTCATTGCATTATCTTATCGGTTCAGGTATAATCTGTCTATACCCCAAAAAACGGGTAAATAGAAAGGACGGTATACAAATGAAAAAGTACCTTGCTGAATGCTTAGGGACCTTTGTTTTGGTTTTCTTCGCTTGCGGTACTGCTGCTGCTCTTGGATGTGGTGCTGACGCGAACGCGGCCTATGTGCTGACCGCACTGGCTTTTGGTCTTGTCATCGTGGCCATGGCTTATTCCATCGGACATGTCAGCGGTTGCCATATCAATCCGGCGGTGTCCATCGGCATGCTGGTAGCTGGCAAGATGAGTGTGAAGGATTTTGTCGGCTATGTCGTAGCACAGTTTGCTGGCGCTATCCTTGGTGCTTTGGCACTGCGCGGTGTCCTTGGCCCCGAATCTGGTCTGGGCACAAACGGTCTTTATAATGGCAATATCGGTGCCAGCCTCATTATTGAAGTTGTCCTCACTTTCGTGTTTGTTTATGCCATTCTCGGTGTAACATCCAAGGAAAAGGATTCTTCTGTTGCTGGTCTTGTCATTGGCTTGACTTTGACCCTTGTTCATATCCTTGGCATCCATTTCACAGGAACTTCTGTGAACCCTGCACGTTCCTTCGGTCCCGCTCTCATTGCTGGCGGCGAAGCCCTTGCTAATGTGTGGGTCTTCATCGTGGCCCCGCTCGTTGGCGGTGTCCTGGCTGCTCTCGTATTCAAAGCACTGAATGCTGATAAGGCCTGATTAGTCTTTTGACAAAAAACGTATCGGAAGATACGTTTTTTTAGTTTGATATTGTTTCCAAAACGTTTTTACTCTTCTGCAGCCATGCTCTGCGCTCGCCCAAGCTGTCTTTGAAACAGCTCCGGAAGGATACCGTTCAGCTGTACTTTTGTGAAGCTTATGCTGGAGCTGTAAAGCACTGCCCGGGACTCGCACGGGATCCGGATTTCCTTCCCTTCCGAAGACTGTCAGGGCGTTTTCAGTCTGGCCATTGCCCGTGATACCAATCTGCATTTCCGTAATTTAGGATCTGAATCCAATAAAAAAGGACGTATGACCGTCCTTTTTTATTGGATTATTGGAAAAGCTGACGACTGTAATCCCAGTTTGGCATGCCGTTTTCAAAGCTTATCTGCATAACATAGCAGTGCCGGTTCGGGTCATATAAGGGATCGCCAATGATCTCATCATAGGGTCTGGCATGGTACGCCATGCAGACCTCATTGTTGTCATCTTTGAAAAAGCTGTTATGTCCGGGACCAAAGATGCCTTTTTCCTGATCGGTGCACAATATGGGATGTCTGCTTTTTGTCCAGTTGGCAATATCCGTCAGGTCACTGCCTTTCGGGGCGCTTAATAATCCCATGCAGTATGCAGGTCCTGTATCAGAGGCCGAATATGTAAGAAATACTTTTTCCTCCCCTTCCAGGAAAGCTGGCCCTTCATTTACCCAGAAACCGTGCCTTTCCCATGGGTAGCTCGGAGAGGAAAGAAGCATTTGGGGCGTTTCAAGTGTAATCGGGTCTTTCATGCGCGCCAGATACAAATTGGATATCTTTTTACCGGTACTGACTTTTTCTGCCCATACACAGTACAAGTCACCGCATGTTTCGAAGACCGTCATATCCAGAGAAAAATCCACAAAAGTAAAAGGGTCTGCCGGTACAACCTGTCCGAGTTCCTCCCAGGGGTCATGCAGCGGATCCTGGCCTTTGCACCTGAGTACCCAGGGGCGGATCTCCCACACATTTTCTTTTTCTCCTGCTGCAAAATATAGATACCACTCTCCCCGCAGATAATGCAGTTCCGGGGCCCAAATGTGCCAGCTCATTTTTCCCGTGTCGTGCCTGTGCCATATCTCATGCTCCTGGGCAGTACGGAGTCCCTGAAGTGTATCCGCTTTTCTGAGGATGATCCTGTCATACTCAGGTACTGAAGCCGTGAAATAATAGGCATCAGCTTCATGCAGGACATATGGATCTGCTCTTTGTGCAATAAAAGGGGTGTTGAAAGGTGTCTTCTGAAAATTGTCCCTGTTCAACCGTCTCTCCTCCATCATTTTACTCAGAAACCCTGGTGTTCTCTGTCCAGTGTCTCCAGATCGGGATAAATCCGATTATACATATAGTACCACGTCATAGCTGGTATTTGCCAGTATGGACGAAAAATTCTTGTAACAAATGGATAAATTCCGGCATGCCCTGGTTTGGTTTCGAAAATACATTTTTCCCCATCTACAGGAACGATCCATTCTTCCGGCCGCTGCACATCACCCACAAGCACTGTCATCTCATCACAGGCAAGCACCATCGGACCATAGCATAAAGCTACAAGATTCGGGTGCTGGGCATCTACAGGTTCGAAATGAAGGGAATATGGCATTGACATGCTCACTTCGTCTCCATCTTTCCACGGTCCTTCAAGCCTCATCCACGCCGAGGGTTGACTCCGAACCTCAAGCTTTTTGCCATTGCGCAAAATTTCCACACGCTCTGCCCAAGCGGGTATCCGTATCGCGAGATCAAGCATGAACGGGGCCGGCGAATGAATTTTAAAACACACTCTGTGATCCAGGGGATATTCAGATATGCTTTCAATCACAGCCTGTCCCGCATGAATCTTTGCAGGGATCATCTGACTGATATATACCGTCCGATCATCAAAATAGGCCACCATATTGCTGTATTCAGCAACATCCTGAGGAAAAGTACCTGTACAGCACTGCCAGACAAAATTCTGACCAAGGTGCTGGAGCCTTCTGTCATCATACGACTTGATGGCACCATCAGAAAAGTAGCTGGCATAATACAGGATCTGTCCTTTTCTCGTAACCGGAATCTGCCCTAGTGTGCCATTAATCAGAAGCTTTTCTGCCCATTCGCCGTATTTGGCTTCTCCTGTTAATTTCAGAAGATAATTGCACAGTTTGAAAACAGCCCACGAGCAACAGGAAACCTCACAGCTTCCCCATGCATCCGAGCGTGCCACACGGCCGCCTGCAAAATTCGTATAGACAATACCTTTACCGTTCCGGAATGTATTGTCCCAGGTTGACAGCAGAGCATCTCCAAGATACCCGGGGTTCTCCCCAAACAAAGTTTCCGCAGGACCATACCCACCTGTTGCATAGAGGTGGCCCGCCGTGATCGCTTCGTACCCTCCCGTTATCACATCCAGAAAATGCTTGTCTTTGCTGACCATATAAGCTCTCGCAGCACTTGAAAGTGAATTGACATGGGAATATGCGTGGCGCGGGCCGACATCTGTCCTTTTCTCGGCGAGCTTATCCCACAGATAAGGATACAGCCATTTTTGCGCATACTCTCTGTACATCTCATTACCGTACATCTGGTAAGCACGGAAGAGATTTTCAGGAAGCGTGTACCATTCAATCTGTCCTTTCATCGCATCTGTCTGGAACCCATCGCGGGGAATATCCGGGTCATATTCTTCCATTGCCGTCAACGTGAGTTTTCGCACATAGGGTTCTACGGCATGAACTCCCATATACTCATCCATGTCCAGGAGCCCGCCAAGCATTTTTTCATAAGGGTACGTTCCCATCTTCAGTACATCAGCATTCGTGTCTGCACATACCCGCCAGGCTTCAAATAACGCCGCTCCCTTTTCACGCAAACGTTCATCGCCTGTGGCCCGGAAAAGCTTTGCATAAGCCCCCAGATATTGACCAATGCTCGGTCCCCAGCCAGTCATCCCACGCGCACTGGAAGACAAACCTGCTTTTAGGCGTGTTGTATGGATAATATCTTCTACGCTCGGGACAGCAAGATACGTTTCTATCGTCTCCTGCCTCTGTTTACAGAATGGGCTGTCTGTAAGTTCTACCTGATCGTAGGCTGCATCTCTGAGCATGATACTGTCTCCTTCCAAAAACAGCTGCGGAAAACCGCAGCTTAAGGGTTAACCTTTAACAGCGCCTATCATGACGCCTTTCTCAAAGTACTTTTGTACAAAAGGATAAACGCACAGAATAGGAACCGTGGACACAATCATGACAGCATACTTGACCTGATCAGCGCTTGATTGTGCATAACCACCCTGTACACCACCATTGCCATTGGCAAACGCTTCGTTCTGA